>CAZVPA010000028.1:14814-21735 GCA_964628995.1 uncultured Nitrososphaerota archaeon
ATGTTCATCCATGATAAGACCCGAGTATATCTTGTTAGCCATAGAGAGCGGTTTTGATGGCGTATTTGTAGCTGCTGATGGAACGGATTGTCCATTTAGGACGGATTGTACGGCAGTAACAGCAAAGCGTA
This sequence comes from uncultured Nitrososphaerota archaeon, assembly GCA_964628995.1. GTDB lineage: Archaea > Asgardarchaeota > Njordarchaeia > Njordarchaeales > Panguiarchaeaceae > Panguiarchaeum. Next base: position 14,946 of record CAZVPA010000028.1, read on the forward strand.
TCGAGGAGGCTATGGAGCTCCTCAAGAAGCATGGTTATGAACCTGAAAGAGTAAAAATGGCCGCAATATGCTCTGTGTGTGTTAAGCCCTTCATAAAGCTAATAAATGAGTTCTATGAAAAACTAAGAAAGCTTGGTCCGGTAAGGAGGAGGGGGTGAGATATGCTTATTACGGAACCCAAGCAAGAATATGATGTACTGATCATAGGTGGTGGCATAGCTGGCATGGAGGCTTCCCTAACTCTGGGAGATATGGGATTCAGGGTTCTACTTGTTGAGGGATCTCCGAGTATTGGTGGAAAAATGGCTCTGCTCAGTAAGGTTTTCCCAACCCTAGACTGTGCATCATGCATAGTTACACCAAAGATGGCTGCTGTCCAGCATCATCCTAATATTGATCTGTTAATATATTCTGATGTTGTGGAGATAGTTCGGCGTGTGAAGGGGGATTTTGATGTTTTGGTTAGGAGGAAGCCGACCTATGTCGACATTAGTAAGTGTACTGCCTGTACTTGGTGTGAGAAGGTATGCCCCGTTGTTGTTTCTGATAAGTTCAACTACGGTTTGAGAGGGAGGAAGGCTGCCTATATAGCGTTCGATATCGCTATTCCTAAGAAGGCTGTGATAGATATAGATAATTGTCTTCTATGCGGCCTATGTGAGAAGGTCTGTCCAGCTGATGCAATAAACTTTCTGGATGAGGGGAAAAACTTTAGGATAAGGGTAAAAGCAATAATACTGGCAACGGGTTTCAGGCTTTTTGATCCAAGGGAAAAACCAGAGTTTAGGTATGGGAAATTTAGGAATGTGATAACATCAATACAGATGGATAGGTTGCTCTCGCCAACAAGTCCACTTGGGGGAGTAGCTAGGCCTCTGGACTTCAAGGAACCAGAGAAAATCGCCTTTATTCTGTGTGCTGGTTCGAGAGACCTGAAACTGGATTATCCTTTGTGCTCCCAAGTGTGCTGTATGTACTCCATAAAGCAGGCACAGCTGGTGCTTGGAGCTCTCCCCCTAGCTGAGGCAACAATTTTCTACATCGACATAAGAGCCTTTGGTAAGGGGTTTGAGGAGTTCTATAAGCAGTCGGAGATGATGGGTATCAGGTTTGTTAAGGGTCAGGTTGATCTCTTGGAGGAGGAATCTGATGGGAGCATAAACATTAGATATTTTGATTATTATGATGGGGAGATGAAGAGTGAAAAATTTGATCTTGTCGTGTTGGCGGTTGGTTTTAGGCCTGAAAATAGGATCGCCAAGGTATTCAAGAATGTTGAACTAGAGCTTGATAAGTATGGCTGGATAAAGATATTAGATCCAAACTCAGCCCCAAACCAGACGAGTATTCCAGGAGTATTTGTGGCCGGTACTGCTTCCGGACCAAAGGACATCCCCGACTCGATAGTTGATGCTAACTCTGCCGCTATGTCCGCGGCAAAGTATGTGATGAGTCTAAGAGGTGAGTCTCCTTGAATGGAAGGGGAGAAGAGGGGGAGAAGAAGATAGGGGTATATGTCTGTCATTGTGGTGGTAATATTTCAAACTATGTCGATATAGACAAAATCATAGAGGCCATAAAGGACTATCCTGGTGTTGTTGTGGCTAAGGATTTTATGTTTATGTGTTCAGATACTGGACAGCAGATGATAATTGATGATATTAGGGAAGAGAAACTTGATGGCATTGTCGTCGCTGCTTGTTCTCCAAAACTTCACGAAATGACATTCAGGAATGCTGTGAGGAGAGGTGGTCTAAACGAATACCTCTACTATCATGTAAATATAAGGGAACATTGTTCTTGGGCACATACACATGATCGGGAGTTCGCCACAAAAAAGGCAATAAGCCACATAATTTCTGGAATCGAATACGTCAAGCTTGCGAAGAGTCTGGAGAAAATAAGTGTTGATGCTGAGAGAAGTGTTCTGGTGATCGGGGGCGGGATTGCTGGGTTGAGGGCGGCGATGGATCTATCATCAATGGGATTTAATGTTGTTGTGGTTGAGAAAACCCCATTCATCGGGGGGAACACAGCCAAATGGTGGCAAGTATTCCCAGATGGTAAGAGCGGTAGGGATGTTGTTCTAAGGCTAATAGAAGAAGTAAGGAGAAGGGAAAACATAACAGTCATAACTAATGCGGATGTTGAGAGTGTCGAGGGATTTATAGGTAATTTTGAGGTTACGATAAAGGTACGGCCGAGGTATGTTTTAAAGGATCACCCCCGAATGAAAGAAGCAATAGAAGCATGTCCTGTTGAGGTTCCAAATGAGTATGACTTTGGCTTAACCAAGCGAAAGGCTATTTATTATCCTTATGATGGTGCATATCCAGAAATTCCAGTGATAGACGAAAATGCTTGTACTAGATGTGGGAAATGTGTTGAGATAGTAGGAGAGGCTATAGACCTCGAGCAAAAGGTAGAGAAACATAGGGTTAGGGTGGGTGCGATAATAATAGCTACGGGATTCAAACCATATGAGCCGAAGAAGGGGGAGTTTGGGTATGGAGAGACACCATATGTGGTGACACTACCACAACTAGAAAGAATACTGGCTAGGACACCAGAAGATGCCGATAGATTCATGGTTGATGGAAGGGACATCTCCAGCATATGCTTCATATATTGTGTGGGGAGTAGGCAACAGCCAACAAGGGAGGGTAAAGCAAACCAGTACTGCTCCCGCTATTGCTGTACATCAACAATATTTACCTCCCTTAGAATCCTTGATCGTTTCCCTCACATGAGGATCTTTCATCTATACAGAGACATAAGGACATATGGGTCATATGAACTGTATTATCTCGAGGCACAGAAAAGAGGGATGAAGTTCATTAAGTATCCAGATGATGACCCACCAACAGTAACAATTGTGGATGGTAAACCTGTTGTTAGAGTAAGAGACTTTGCCCTCCGAGGGAAAGAGGTAACCATAACACCAGACCTTATTGTGTTAGTCGTGGGTATGGAGCCGGATGATGCCCAAGAAATGCAGAAAATACTGAAAGTATCCGTTGGGCCTGATGGGTTCCTACAGGAAGCCCATCCCAAGCTTCGTCCGGTGGACACCCTCAAGGCAGGAATATTCATAGCTGGAACAATTCAGGGTCCAAAAACAATATCGGAAACTCTAGCATCTGCCTCCGCTGCTGCCGCTAAGGTGACTTCACTACTGATACGAGGGAGAGTGGAACTTGAACCAGTTACAGCCTCGGTGGATCCCAATCTATGTAATTTATCTAGGAAGTGTATGGAGGTGTGTCCATCTGGTGCTATATCAATTAGGGAGTATCCTGGGCTTGGGAAAAAGGCTTGGGTGAATGAAGTTCTATGCCTTGGTTGTGGCTCATGCACTGCGGTGTGTCCATCCGAAGCCATCCAACTCAAGATACTGACTACATACCAGATTAAAAATATGATTAGGGCTGCGGCATCGGTATGGAGGTGAACATATTGAGTAGGAAAAAACTTACGGTTGATATTTTGAGGGAGAGAGTAGGGTATATTGCCCCATCAGAGGAATTACTAGTGATATCGCGACGGTTCTCAGACATTAAAAAATCAATAAGGAATGCTCTACTGGATGGTCCTAAGAGTGCTCCCGAAATAGCAAAACTTGTGAATATGGATACATACAAGCTTTCGTGGTTTCTCGCTACCCTCCTCCGTCATGGTGTGGTCAGAATTGCTGGTAAAGACGATGAGGATCGTTATATTTTTGAGTGGGTTGGTGAGGAGTTATAGTGGTGATCCATATGTATAGGGATTTAGCAGAGGAAGTTAGGAGTATATCGAAGGAAAACGCCGAATTATGTATCCTCTGTGGGAGATGCTCAGCAATATGCCCCTTCGCGGACAAAATGGACTTTAAACCACACCAAATGGTTCATATGGTCCGCATTGGTGACTGGTCTGTGGTTGATTCTAATGCTATATGGTATTGTGTCTCCTGTCTCTACTGTACGCATAGATGCCCTAGAGATATAAATGTTGCAGCGATAATTGAGGCTCTAAGATTGATTAATTTGAGGAAGAGGAAGGATGCCGTAGAACTAAGAGGGATAAAGGAGCTCAAGATACTCCCCACGATAGCCCTCGTTGGGGCAAGCCGAAAATATACGGGGTGATCTAGATGAAGATCCTGTACTATCCTGGATGTACCGTAAAAACAACAGCAAAGGCCTATGAAAAGGCCGCTATAGGTGTCCTAAGGGAGTTCAATATTGAGGTTATAGAGCTCAGCAACTGGACTTGTTGTGGGGTATATCCAGGACTATCCAAGGATAATTATTACCACCTTGTTGCACCGATAAGAAATCTGGTGTATGCCCAAGAGGAAATGAGGGAGAAGAATATCGGTAATACATACCTACTAACGTTGTGCTCTATGTGCTTCAATACTTTAAAGTCTGCTGATCGGGAGTATAGGCAGAACAACGAGGCACGTGAGAGGGTCTTCTATTTTATGGATACTGAGCCATATTATGAGGCTAGGATAAGGGTTGTCCACTTTATGGAGGTAATAAGAGATATTATTGGAATAAAGAATCTCAGGAGAAGGGTTATACGTATGCTTAGTGGGCTTAATGTTGCGCCCTTCTATGGGTGTTACTTGCTTAGGCCTGAGGGTATAGGGATCGACAACCCTGAAAACCCAACAGTGATGGAGGATATTATGAGGAGTATTGGTGCGGGGGTTATTGATTATCCCTATAAAACACAGTGTTGTGGTGGCTACCTCGTCACTAAGGATCCAGATGCGGTATGGGATAGGGTATATACAATTGCAAGGGCCGCAATGGATAGGGGTGCAAACATTTTTGTTACTACGTGTCCACTATGTGCCTTTAATCTTGAGGAGGGACAGAAAAGGAGGAAAGATAGACTTGGTGGCATACTGCCAGTGTTCTTCGAGCCAGAACTAATAGCTTTCGCCTTGGGGAAGGAGGAGTATGTTGAGGAGGAGCGCCTAGAAACATTGAATAATCTTTTGAAAAAATAATTTTTTGTCTAATAGGGAGACAGAATGATAGTGACTCAACGGGCAACAATCATCTTTAGGGACAAAAAACATGAATGTGTCGTCCTTTTGGATCCAGAAATATTTCATCTGGCATTCATGTCGAAAAATAGGTTTGAAGAGCTCTTCGGGAGAAATTGGGAGATGGGCGCCACAACAAAGGTATTGTTAGGTGTCAAACACGAGGTAAATATTGATTGCTATGCAGTAGTTGATGTAAAGATACGGGAAAGGACACTAAAAAACATATATGTCTGGCTTATTGATAGGGATGTAAACTCTATTCTTCCGCCACAATACCAGAGTTTCATAGAAGAACCAGTAGATCTGGTGTTGGGTTCGACTATTCTCGAGAACTTTGGGATAAAACTGGTTAGGGATGAAAAATCTGGATCTGTGAATGTAATCCTATAGTATCAAACACATAGACTAATATATATTATTCTATATATTCAGTTTTTATGTTTCTTAGTGAGAGAGGTGGTGTATGGCGATGGCTGAGAAGGTAGTATTGGTAATATTTTCTGGGACCCCCGACAGACTGCTTGGTGCCGCTGTGTTGGTTAGTGGGGCCGTGGCGATGGATATGGAGGTAGACATATACCTAATGCTGTGGGGGGTTTATGGTTTCCTTAAGAAGAATCTGGAGAAAAACAAAACGTTAAGTGAACACCAAGAACTAGCGGAGGAGGTAGAGAAAGGACTAAAAAACGCTGGCCTAAAGCCATGGTACGAGATGCTTAAGGAGGCGAAAGAACTAGGTACTGTCAGGGTACATGTATGCTCCGCCGCAGCCAAGGCATGGAATGCTAAGCTAGAAGACATCTTCCTAGCGGACGACTTCGTGGGGGCTGGTGAAATAATAAATGCTGCCAAGGAGGCAGATGTAGCTTTCTTTATATAGACAATATATCTATTAGTTACATGGGTGGTATTAATGAGTGAGGGGCTTCCAAAAGAAGAACTCGAAAAAATAAAACCCGACAAGACTGTTGATGCTAGAGGGGTGTCATGCCCAGGCCCCCTACTCGCCGCCAAAAGAGCAATAGCGGAGGTTCCAATAGATGGTGTATTGGAGGTATTAAGTTCTGATCCTGGAACCGCACGAGATCTCCCTAGGTGGGCAAAGAAGGTTGGCCATGAGTTCTTGGGCGTCATAGAGGAACCTGGGTATTGGAGGATCTTTGTGAGACGCAAAAAATAGTGAATCTGGTTTTTGTTTTTTAAATCATTGGGACAAAATATCCGTTAATAGTTCTGCGAAGACAACTATAATGTTTTAGGTGATCATCGCCTAGGGTTGTTGATTGGTCCTCAGGTTAAGCTCTTCTAGTTAGACCCCCATTGACCTTAAGCATGGATCCAGCCGATAGGTGGTCTAGATGTACTACCTTAACTTAGTAAGGGGCTATCTCTCAGAAACATTCTCTATGGGTGAGTGCGAGAATAATAATGTTCCTATATACCGACTATGGGATCGAAACCCGACAGGTAGAATTTTCTAAGCTAAGAGGTCATGAGCACTCAGTACGAGACTTATCGTTTGACTTATCGCTCTCTCTAGAGCCTCCGCCAGAGATCCTATTTAGACTCTCCATGCAGATCCTGATAAGCTCCTCTGCGATAATCCCCCTGCGTTCCTCGGGAATAAAATTTAGAAGCGGAGCAAGAGCACCGAGGGAACCAAGAGCTTTAATGAACTCGATCTGAAGCCTTCTCTCCTCGAGTCCAAGCCTTTTCTCCTCGATCGCCACCCTTCTCTCCTCG
>CAZVPA010000029.1:0-14396 GCA_964628995.1 uncultured Nitrososphaerota archaeon
TCTTTCTGTCAGCTCGTCCACGCGGGCTGTGAGCTGGTTCACTCTTTCTGTCAGCTCGTCCACGCGGGCTGTGAGCTGGTTCACTCTTTCTGTCAGCGTTGTCAGGTGTGATGCCATGACCTTAAGTATCTCGATAATCTCCTTAAATAGTTCTTTGATTATCCTGTCCCTAACTTCCCGTATCGCTTTTTCTAGGAGTTCATTTATGCGCTTCTCAAGATCAATAATTTCGATCTCGGCTTTAACCATTTTTATCCCAATATAACTATTACTTTCTTTTCTATAAAATACTATGTTTTGTTGCTAATGCCTGTTGGTGTGGAGCACTCATATGTTGATGTAGCCTTGTGGCATGATTTTCGCTTATATTTATTTTTTTACTGCTTATATATCGAAACGAAATAGGAATAGTGATAAATATGTGTAGAAAAATAATAGCCATAGTGTTCTACATTTTGTTCATCTCGAGTATATTCCTAGCTCAAAGCATAGATAAGCCCCCCAAGACCGAGCATACATACCAAAAAGTAGTAGTATTGGCCTCACCGAACACCCTAACAACTATGGATAGACAAAAACAGAGACGCGGATTTGTGGTAATGCAGGATGGTGACTACCAACCAATAATAAACCTGACTAGTAGTGGGGTCGTATTCAAGGATCCCATAGTATATAACTTGACATACCTACAGAACATCACTAACGCCTCAAAGATAGCGGTAAGCAAACACCCAACCAAAGACCTATACGCAATAGCAATCCTAGACAATAACGAGACAGCATGGTTTGCACACCTATACATACTGAACGCATCAACAACAGAACTATACTATGGATCAAAGAAACACAACGTAAGTTTGCTATATTGTGGAGGACAAAACCTCAACATCATAGACGGCAACTCCATAGGAGGGGAAGTTAAGGATCTCGATGTCCTATGGAAGAACAAAACCACGATCGTAATAGCATACGGCCTCCAAGATACAATAAGTAGTTATTATGTCTGTGTTACCTACTATAACTATAACCCCCTGAACATAACCAATGGTAGTTTCGCTTCCGCTAGATACATCTACTATTCTAGACAACCACTCATTACTCAGACCTCCGCATTTCATGAGATAGTGCTCTTCCGTACTCCTAATAGTAATGCTACCCGAGTTTTTTGGGTGACGGATGACTATCAAGTCGCTGGTTCTCCCTTCAAGTTTTATGGTATAACGATGAATGATACTGATCACTCTGCCACGTTTAATATATTCACCATAGGTACCTATGATGGTAAGCCTCTCCGTGGATATGTCAGCAATGTATTGGTTGATGATCGGACGGGCAAATACCATGTCGCAACGTCGGTTGGGAATTATACCCAACAGTGGTGGTGGTACTATATTTCTGGGTACCTATATGTGATATCTCTTAATGACTCCATTCTTAACAATGATAGTATTGACCCCAGGATATTTGATGAATTGGACTCCAGCGACCCTGGCTATAACTATCTACCCCTAACAACAGAAATAAACTGGATCAACAATAGGACATCCATAGTCTTTAGCACTATTAGCTATGATGGTAGATACTACTACCTAACATACTTCGAGGATGAGGTAGACTCGTTGGGCAAACCAATAAATGCACTGACAATAGAGAGTGATTTGTATTATTCCTGGAGACCACAGTTTGTCGATAATAATGAGACTGACAATGCAACAATACTCTTCTGGTATGACGCTACAGAAAATAGAACAATAAAGTCCATGTCTCTAGAATACATTGATGGTAGCTTTCAGAAGAAGTACATTACTACCTGTCTAAATGTTACTGGAAAATATAAGTCCTATGATGTAGCATTGATCCCAAACCACAGAATGATAATGATCTATAATGAGACATACAGCGTGAGTGATATTGCGAATAATAGTATACTACTGATAGTGCTATCTAACGCTACAGGAAATACGTCCATATATTTCCCCCTCACAACAACAATAGGCCTTAGAGATACAGACTTTGACTTCCTCGGGGATTCGGAGGAGGTATTCTATGAGGGAAACATTAGTGATAATGATACAGATAATGACTGGATCTTGGATGGAAGTGAGGTATACATATACCACACAAAAGTGAACAAGAGCGATACCGACAATGATTCTGCCTTTGATGGCGAAGAGGTAAGGGGAATAAATATTCCCGGTGTTGGGATAAGACAGACAGACCCCCTAGATAATGATACTGATGATGATGGCGTACTGGATGGTGTTGAGGCGCATGGAAAAACAATAAACACCGTCGTGGTTTCGGACAGAATACTATATGCTGATCCGCGGGATAATGATACGGATAATGATGGGCTATCAGACTATGAAGAAATGATACAAGGAATAAGTATAAGTGTAGAGTACGCAAATTATACGACAACATCCTACATTACATGCTCCGATCCTCTAATGAACGATAGTGATGATGACCAACTCAATGATCCCCAAGAATACCTGCTAGGGTCGGACCCACTTGTTATCGACACAGATTTTGATAACCTATCGGACTATCTAGAGACAATATTCAGGACGGATATAGTATGTGCGGATAGTGATCATGACCTCCTTATAGATTCTGAGGAGGTGTATGGAGTGAACATAACCAATCCACATACAAACGAGACATATACCGTGAGGCCAGACCCATGGGATAGTGATACAGATAATGATGGGCTACTCGATGGACGTGAAGTCAGAGGTTTCAATCTTACCATACCAAACATATATAACAACACCACCGTACAGACAGACCCAATGGACAAGGATTGTGATAGGGATGGACTTCTAGATTATGATGAGGTTATGGGAGCAAACATATCAGGCACAATATACTATACTGATCCTTGGGATCCAGATACTGATGACGATGGCCTAAGCGATGGAGATGAAAAAGCATATGGGACATCCCCACTAAACAATGACACTGATAATGATAGACTCCTAGACGGAGAAGAAGTACAGGGAATAAATATAACCAATATTGGTGTTAGGCAAACAGACCCACTATTTAATGATACCGATGGCGATGGTCTAAGTGATTATGAGGAGGCTATGGGCATCGATGTTCTTGGAATCGGCCGAGTATATACAGATCCAACACTTAAGGATACGGATGGGGACGGCCTGGTGGACTATAATGAAACCCACGGCTTTAACATTCCTAATATTGGTCTGAGGTATACAGATCCAACAGTTCGCGATACTGATGGGGATGGACTTATGGATTATGACGAAGTTATTGTATACTCCACGGACCCACTATTTAACGATACTGACCATGATGGACTCATCGATGGGGATGAAGTAATAGGTTTTGATATTACTGGTATTGGGTTCCGTAAGACTGACCCAACAAAGAATGACACCGATGGGGATGGATTAACAGACTACAACGAAACCAAGGGGTTCGAGATCCCAGGTATAGGGTTTAGATATACCGATCCAATAATCCTTGATACTGATGGTGATGGGCTCAATGACTCAGCCGAGTACATTGGTTTCTATATCCCTATAGTGGATGGCATTAGACACACTGACCCCACACTCAAAGATACTGATGACGATGGACTTAATGACTTTGATGAGGTCTATATTTATCTTACCGATCCTACACTTAGGGATAGTGATGGTGATGGTCTTCTTGATGGTGAAGAAATTGCTGGCTTCAACATTACTGGTATTGGGTTCCGTAAGACTGACCCAACAAAGAATGATACCGATGGTGATGGACTAAGTGATTACAATGAGACACAGGGCATCATTATTAATGGCGTTATCCTTTATTCTGACCCCCAATCAGTTGATACAGATTCTGATGGGATAAGGGACTATAATGAGATCTTTGGTTGGGATATATTTGTGGTATATATGAATGGTACCAATAAAACATTCCACGTATTCTCATACCCAAACCAGACAGACTCCGACCTTGATGGGTTGCTGGATAACCTAGAGCTCTATCATCATGGGAGTCCCCTTGCTATGGATACTGATGGGGATGGACTAAGCGACTATGAGGAGTATGTTAAGAAAACATGTATTAATATTCAAGACTCTGATGGGGATGGACTAAGCGACTATGAGGAAGTCAGTATAGTAAATACAGATCCGATGAAGATCGATACTGATGGGGATGGACTAAGCGACTATGAGGAGACGGTTGGGTTTAATATTCCTGGAATAGGTATTGTCACCACAGATCCGACAAAAGCGGATACTGATGGTGATGGACTAAACGATTACGAAGAGGTAATGATAAAGAATACCGACCCCACAAATATTGATACGGATGGTGACAATTTCACGGACTATGAGGAGATATATAGATACAATACCTACCCAACAAGTAATGATTCGGATGGTGATGGACTCAGTGATTATGAGGAAATCATAGGTATGAATGTTGGTGGTAAGATCATAAAGACAGACCCAATGGATCCAGACAGTGATGATGATGGACTCAACGACTCTGTCGAGATAAGCGGTATAAGTATCCCGAATATAGGCACTAGATATACCGACCCTAATAATCCCGATACTGATGGTGACAGACTTATGGATCTCGAAGAAATACAGGATGGTACAGATCCGACAAAAGCGGATACCGATGGTGATGGGCTTAATGATTATGAGGAGGTCGTTATATATCATACAAATCCCCTTAATACCGATACTGATGGTGATCATCTAGATGATTATGAAGAGGTCAAGATAAAGGGTACAGACCCAAATTCTGTCGATACTGATGGGGACTTCATACCAGATAATATCGATATACCTTTCCCCACATTTAACAATCTCATAATAGCTCTCGCTATAGCCCTAGTGCTCATGCTCTATAAAGCATACACATATGGTGCCTTCAGAGATTGGCGCAAAGATGTCTTCGCATTCGGTCTGTCTGATGTGGGTGGAGTATCAATGTTCGCTATTCCAGAGGACTTCGAGACCAAATATGATGTAGGCCTAATAAGCTCTGGGCTTCTGGGAATACACACAATGACCAGTGAGATATCTGGGAGGGAGCTAAAACAGATAGTGCTTTCAGGCGAAGTGCCAATATTCATAAGGAAAGGAGAGAACTCAATATCATGGGTATTCCTCAGGAGGGTATATCCACGCCTAATAAAGCAACTAAGCAAAATACACTCCGAGCTTGAGGAGATATATGGACCAACACTCACGGAGTGGAGTGGGCTGGCTGAGGACATAGAGGAAGTAAAGGTATGGGTCGCGAGTAGACTAAAGATGCGACTCGAAAGAGAAATAAGTGAAGAGGAAGTATCCCCAGAGGTCGCGGAAGAATTTGAAAGAGTATTTGGCCACGAATAATCTTCTTTTTTACTGGAACATTTTTCCTAGTGGTTTGTCTTTAGCCACATAGCGATGTCTGTGGATCCAGTCTTGGATCTAGGCTAATATACACAAAAATAACATAGCATTACAGTATTCTTATAATTTAAATTCTATTTAGATATTCCTATTGTCTGTACTATATCCATGCCATGGCTGGATTTTGTGATCCGCTATGGATGTATATGATCTGATGGCCTTTATTGCTTTGGGGTTACTATCTCTCCTTACCCTATTTATTGTCGAGATACCGGTCATTGTTTTTGTTATTTATTGTGTGAGGATAACTCTGGGTACTAATGTGGTGTTGTTCCTATTGAGGCTATTCTACTATATCATACTGATAATCTCGATAAACATGGTGACGGCCATATTTATTCCACCACTGATATTCAGGGTATTTAGGATTAGGCCTAAGGAGGGGGAATACGACCTCAGACCCACAAACCCTCAAGTATTTAAATGGTATCTGTCTCTGAGCCTATACAAGATATCCATGATTTTTGGTAGGGTATCCCATATTACTAGGGCTCTTGTGGTCAGACTCTTCGGTGGGAAGGTGGGACGCAATGTATATCTCCAGGGGCATGTAACTGAGCCATATTTTGTTGAGATTGGTGAGTATACCGTCATAGGCGACCAAGCCAAGATATTCACACACATCGCCGATAGACCGGGAAAGATCATTTTTAGGCGTGTCCAGATCGGGTCATGTTGCCTGATAGGGTACGGATCCCTAATCATGCCGGGGTCAAGAATTAGTGACTATACCATAGTGGGTGCATATGCCATCGTCCCAAAAAACAGTTTCCTAGAATCTGGGGTCTGGGTTGGTGCCCCAGCCAGAAAAATAAAGGAAATTACTCCAGAACTCATAAGGCCCAGAGAAACACGGCAAGAGCGATCTATCGCGCGACTCATATCCATGCTTTCAGTGATAAAAAGAATACCGTCACGCCTCTAGTTTTTGATTTTCGCAAGATTCTCATGATCCACTATGGGAACTTTATAACCCCCTAATCTTAGCAGTATAATAGCTATCTTCATCTTGAATCTGTATCCTATTGGTGTTTTTTCTGCCGAGGCCTTTATTCCTCCAGTCCGCACGTATGGTATGTCACCTAGAAATGTATGCTCCCTTTCGGCACTAATTAGGTCTGTATTCTTGAGTATTTCGCTCATTGTGCCACTCAGCATGATTTTCCTGAATGTTTTAGTTCTCCTTTTTCTATGCGTACTACTAGTGCTGGTAGGGGAATTTCTCACTTACTGAGTCTACTTGATGAACCCTCTCGAAGCGGATATTAAAACGCTCATATTTTTTCTCCATATATGAAAAAATCTCATTAATCAGGAGGAACACCAAGCCGACCTATCCAGATGACTAATCAGAAAAACATCAATATATATGGTATAGCTGGAAAAACATAAAAATGCTTGTTGATGTATTACTCACAAGCATCATGAGCTATAAAAAATCAAGACCAGCGGGCTACTTAGGAATTAACTTCCCCTCACGGATTATTAGCCGTTGGACTATCCTCTCATCAGTCTCCACTCCAGGAGGCTCCGTATATGCGACTATTTCTATATATGGCTCTAGGGGCGAACCAACAATTTTTGGTACTAGTGTCTCTTGTACTTGGAATATCCCAGCACTATTCGTCATTTTTATGAGTATTTCTATTGGGCGGTCTGTCCCCTCCCTTATCTCCACATCCTTTATCGCTAGGGCCGAGACCGTATGTATGTTGACGTTGCCCGTATCAAAGGCAAGCCGTCCCCTTCCTCTCGTCATATCTGTCCCATCGGCAATCCCTATGAGGGATGCCTCGATGGTTAGATCCCTTATTTTGGAGCTATGAGCATATATACAGTGGAGTATATGGTTACGTATCTCATACATCATCTCGCGATTCTCATATATTTCTGGGAGAACACGGTTAAGTATGCTTATGGCTAGATATACACTATGTAGGGCATGCTGCTCTCTATGTACCACATGACCTATGTCGTGGAGGAGGCCAGCCGCCAAAATTACTAAGTGGACATCGTCCTCATCTCCTGCCCCCTCCTTAAGGATATCTGGCATGATCCCCCTAGATAATAATATATCGAGCATTCTGAGGGCATTAGCAGCAACGATTTTCGCATGTACTTCCCCGTGATCATTATACTTGAGTTTACGGACAGCAATGAAGTTTGAGATATCCCAACAGGCCTTTACTTCAGGGTCGCTTTTGAGTATTGTCCACATCTTCATGGCTTTCTGGTAATTAACTAAACGCCTATTTATTTCTTCTTCAGCATTCTGTTTGAGGATCTCATATGGTATAGGGATAACCATCTCGAAGCCTGCTCCAACATTCACTCTGAGCTCCATTGTCATGACAACAACACCTGTTTCACCAATGACTATCCAAAATTTCCATTAAAAATATACACCAACACCCCCGTGTTTTCATTCAATAGCCCAGCATGGATATGTAGGATATTGACATATGGGTACTCTTAATGGACACATCTACTATTAGTCCCATCGAAATGTTATTGGGGACCAAAATCATCCAATATGATTATCCCTATCATGTTATATGTGGGTATATGAGTCATGGTTTTTATCTATGTTTTTTTATCTATCCATGGATCACAGTTTCAACTTTTATTTTGTCGGATATTTTTTTCCAATGAATAAAGATAATGATGGATATGTGGGGTATCCCACTGGTAGTATTTAGTATTGTCTATGGGCTTATACTTATAGCGTCTGGCGTTTTTGTATTGTTTGTATCACGTGTGAGTATTGATAGGGTCTCACACCTCATACTATCGGCTGGACTTATTTTGTCTGGTTTCTCTGTCGCTATCCTTATGCCTGGCCCTATCCTCTATGTCGCCATACTTGCCTCCCCCTATGTCTATGCCACTATCATATGTATCCTTGTTTTTCTATCTAGCGATGGTAAGTCTTGTGTTGAGACTCTACTCTCCGTGCTGGGGGTCTCAATATTATTACTATTTTTTGTTCATGGGGGGCTGTCCTTGGCAATATATTCCCTCTCTGTACTCAGTATTATTCTGCTTCTTAGGCTCAGATACAAATATAGATTACTCTCTGTCATAATGGCAATTCTCTTCGTTTTCGGTATAATATTTCTGAGTATTTATGAGAGTCTAGTTCTGCTATATGCATTGGAGATCCTCCTAATATTTGAGGCATCAACAGTACTCCTTGTCCTGTACAAGGATAGAATTATTGGAGAGTATGAGCTAAGTACGGAGGAAACAAAGAGAAAACTCACACATCTGTTGGCTTTCACAGTACTGATACCACTAATGTGGGCTGGCACCTTGGCGGAGACATTGGACGAGGCGCTCGCGATGATGGGGTCTGGGGTAGATGTTGTGGTTACACAGGACAATATTGTGAAGTATGTTGTCATAATATTGGGGGTCAATACTATACCCCTATTCCTCATCGTTGAATACTTAAGGATAACCAAGAAATCCCTACTGATCCCTCCAAGTCTTCTTAGGAAAAATGAAAAATCAGGTATAGCCGCCTACATATACACCCTGACTGGAGTATTGATAGTATCGCTATTCTGTAGCCAAAAAATACTTATAGCATCCGTAATAACAAGTCTGACAACCGATGCTATGGCTGCACTTGTGGGAGTTAACTATGGCAAACATAAAATAACGAAAAACAGAACCCTAGAGGGAACAATAGCTGGTTTTATAACCGCAGTAATCGCCATTTTTATGATTTTTTGGGATATTATAGTGGCAGTTATTGTGGCAATAGCCATAGCCATATTCGACATACTAAACACCAAAGAGATAAATGATAACCTCATTTACCAAGTACTGGTAGCTTCCACGCTAGTAGTCCTAGGGCTTGGCTAAAAATCTACAATATTTTGATGGGGGAAATTGGGATCCACCAAGACCCCCAGAGATAAGTGAACAGGCTGATGGGCATTTTGACTAGGAGTGTTAACCGTCAGCATCTACGATATATATTTATTGGTTGTTCATAGTCTTGATCATATGTATGACGGCATTCACTACCTCGCCAAGATAATATCCCTCCTCACTGAGGCATCTGGGGATAATATCCCTATACAGTCCATTTAATTTTTCCCTCAGCATGTTCTTTTCTTCTTTGCAGTATCTAGTGGCTTCCTTTTTTATCTCGAATCTTTCCTTCATGAATATGTTGTGGATTCTGCTGGCGGTTCGGAGGATTATGTCTACTGACCAGTCATGTGGTGGTTCTCCTCTCCTCCTTTTCTCTATGTACTCTATTATTGCCTCCTTTAGGGTTTTTGTGTAGGGAGGCACTATGAATGATAAGGAATCCACACTCTCAGCAATCCTAATTATGTCTGGTGGCGGTATTTCTTCATGCTTGGTCATGTAGGAGTATATGAGTAGAAGCTTTATGGCTTCCAGTGCCCTCTTCTCGTGGTGTTCTAGTGCTCTAAGATACCTCTTCGTGAACGAGTATGCGTACTCTGCTGTTGCCAATGCCAGACATTTTGCTGGTATCTCCTTGATTATGGATACTAGTGCCTCGCCATCCACCCTTAGTGGTATGAAGGATCTATGGCTTATTGCGATTATTGGTTCTAGGGACGCAGGAGAGAATGTCGCGATAGACTCAAAGAGTTTTTCGATGGGCCAGACTTTGAGTTCTACTTTTTGCTCTCCTATGTTGATGTCTAATGTGATTTCTCTCCTATATAGTTCGAGTCTATCCTCCCTCCCGAAGCTGAGTAGGAGGTCTGGGTATACCGATGCTACCATGAAGTCCCAGTCACTCGCTGGTGTGTTAAACTTTAGGAGTCTGGACCCCACGAGAACTATGAGAACTGGTATTCCTATATCCACTATTCGCCCCTTTCAAACACCCTAACTATTCTGACTTTGAAGCCCCCGTAGTACGTACCGGGTACGGGCTCTAGAGGGTTGCTACTATAGTCCAATAGGGGGTTGTTATGTTCATCCACAAGCCTCTTCCTGATTTCTGGGAATACCTTGCTCCTGAATTCCCCAAAGAAACCCCTATGATCCATCCTTGATGTGTCAACTATATAGTGTACTCCTCTCCTTGTTTCGATCTGTAGGAACCAGAAACAGTACTTTTCTAGGTGTTCCTCTATCTCAAATAATACGTCTGGGTCTTTCGTATCAACATCTATCCTATGGAAGCGGCCCTTAGCCCTCCTGTGTAGTGATCCGAACCATAATACATGAAGCTTGGATATTCTCCTCCAGTCCTGCTCAAGTATCGCCGTCTGCATTGTCTCCCTGATAAGATCTATGTATGCGCTCTTTATCTTTGTTGGGTTATAGACAATACTTATCACCAGTGCTCGGGGATCCATGGGGATATCGTTGAATAGGTATATTCTCGCCGCATTCTCCTTCAGAACATCAAGCTTCCTTACTTTCCGTACTAGACGCTCTCTCCAGTCATCATCCCAAGGGATGAGTACCCTCTCAAGTACGATGTCCCTACCCTTAACTCCCATATATTCCTTGATATATCTCCCCCTTGCTATTAGAAATAATAGGAACCCTCGCCCCTCCTCTAGATCTGGCAGTAGCTCCACAAACCTCCTGACCTCTCCCTCATCAATCATCATGTCCACCACATATATATCTAAACATTATTCTTGAGACTATATTGTTGATTATTTCTGTCTCCTCAACCCTATATGCTACCTCCCTCCCACCAACAATCTTTGCTGCCTCCTTGCGGATCCTCTCAACGACCCCTCTGTCAACATTGATATTTCTGCCCTCAGAGATCATGCCGAGGATTCTGTATCCATAATCAACAATGTCTGGGTATTGGTCTTTAGTGCTCTCTAGGAGTTCTTCAAGCCTTATTGGTGGTAGCTTATTGTGCCTATTTATATATGCGATGACTAAGAAGCTACGGATCACGTGATATATTGACTTCTTTGGCTCCTTCCTCATGTATCGTATCCAGCTCTTGAGCATCCCAAAATAGTGGATCATTAGTCTCTCCTTCGGGTATTTATGGTAGATGTTTTTCGCCACTCTGAGCAATTCATGTACCTCATCTTCGAACCTTGTCGAGACATATAGGGGTTCTAGACACAGTATTTCATAGACTACCGGGTTAAGATTTACGATCAGTCTAGCAAACTTTTTTAGTTCCCATAGTCTTATGTCGTACGGGAAGATCTCTATATGAGCCTCAAGTCTTAGATCACCAAAAACGGAGAAATACTTGTTCCTGTCGGCCTCGAGGAACACACCCCTCAGATCATAATCACTATCTGGGCTGGGAAAACCATAGGCCCTACTCCCATGTAGATATAAAATTATTGGCTCAGCACTCAGCATATCATGAACAATATCCAATACCCTACCAAGATCCAAAAATAGCCACCTCCCATCTACCGAATATTACTTTATCCTCTTTTAATATGAATGCTGAGGAAAGAGATCTATGGAAATATCATGATCTCGCCAACACGACCTATTATCCAACCAATAGCTTTACCCTAGCGCGTGGATCGTTTTTCGTTGTCTTTCTGGCAATAATCTTTATATAACATATATAGTATTGTGATTTGTGATCAAAAATGAAGAGTGGCCTAGTGAGAGCTATCAGAATAATGGCGTTGTTGGTATGGCTCATATCTTCACTTCTGGGAATACTGATATTTAGCAACCTTACAAGCGTACAGTGGGATTTTGGTGAGCCAAGGTATGGAAAAAAATGGGTATACCAGAGCGTTAGTGTAGCATATAATGGCTATATGTTTGATGTAAGCTTCATATTAAACATCAGCCTACTTGATGCCAGCAACAATACATTGACCTCGAAGACTGAACACAGAATATTAAAACCCGGTAGCCGAGTCCTTCTTGAGTTCAATTTCTCTGTTGAAAATATATCCGACATCAAATGGGTAGTAACATCCATATCATTATACCAATTGATTGGTAATTCAAGAATAATAGGTATCAGTATCATATCTATGCGTCAGCAGGGAGGTGCATAGGATGGGGAAGAAAAGGGCATTCTGGGGTATTCTGATGACCCTATGGTCGTTCGTATCAATGGTCATAATCCCCCTTTCGACCGTCAGGGCTCTTGAAAATGGCATAGTGCTACAGGGAGCCCATCTAAGAATAATACTCATAAGCCTAAATATGGGACTAATCTTCCTGTTGGGACTCACAGTGATGATCCTTACAGCATTCTCATACTCCCTAGATAGGAAGGGGAGGGCAGCAGCGATGTTTCTGAAATACCTAACAGTGGCGTACTATGAATGGACATGGGCTATGGGGATACGGAAACTCGTGGTGATGATGAATGGAGAAAAGATCCATGTTGGGGTGGACCTAGGGATATGGATCATTATAGTTATCCTTGGAAGTCTATTACAGGGGATTCTGAAGTCTATTTACGCGTATGCGGAGGCATCAGCAGAAAAATAGACCGAACAAAAAAATAGTATTTGTTATGTATCCTCGCTGGGTGATGTTTTTTCCTCTCCTTCTTCGCCTTCGCTCTCTCCTTGTGGCACCTCAGCTTCAGCTTCATGCACCTCTACTTGGGCTTCCTCAACCATCCCCTCTGCTGGTTGTTCTTTTCCCTCCTTAGGTTTTTCCTCAACTTCTTCTTCCTTCCTAATTGGTGTGAGATACTGTCTCATGAGCTCCATAAACTCCTCCTCGCTCATTGATTCGGCTGAATAGAGGTCTTCGTATACTCTGAGTACATTGTTCAGTGTTTCTGTTCCCTTGAATAGTAGTATTGTTGATGCCACTATCGCTGCCACACCTATTGTTCCGAACACAAGTATTAATGCTAGAAATGCGAGCTTTAGTCCCTCAATTATGTCGTCCATAACATTTATCGATGCCAGAATAAAGTAGGCAAAGATGGCGATGTTTCCAGCACCGAACAGTCCTCTAAATATTGACCTCAGGAAAGAACCTGGAAGGCTTATTGTCCCAATTTTTGTATTTACTATTCTTATGCGGCTACTATTTATCACCCAGTATGGGACGGCCATCGGGGATATTATTGTGGCTATTACGATAGCTATTAATGATACAATAACTATCTCGCCAATCCCGATGTTCTCTATTCCCATAGCTATTATGTCTTTAAACCTGTCAAGCATTATTCTTAGGGATAGTAGGCCGACACCAAGCCCTATCCAAGTAATCCTCATGGCCACATTCATGCTTCCCCAGAAGCCCTTATGCTCAAGCCTAAACCTCTCATCATAAAGGATACAGCTCTTAAGCCCCATTTTCTTTGCGGTCTTAAACGACACGTATTCCTTCGTTAGGAGAAACTTCCCTATCTTACCACCAAGCTTATAGATAAGCATGAACATTATTACTCCGAACACAACACCCAGCAATGCCGTTATCCCCCTAACTAGATAGCATGACAACGCAACAAATACTATGAAGAGTATCGACATTATATCTACCTTCATACATACCACCTATTCCTCAAGCTTTTTGATGACCAACTCCGCAACCCTCCTCCCAGATAGCAACATTGAGCTAAAGATGGGGCCCATTCTAGGGCCGCCAAAGGTAGCATTAACAGCCATACCTGTGACAAATAGACCGGGGACCACCTCCCCAGTTTTCTCTATCGTGAACTTTTCTCCAGCTGGGGCATACATTGCTCTTTCACCCATGACCCTTATGTTGACACCAGGCACTTTTTTAGCTACTAGGTTTACTACTTCGGCATCATGGCCAGTAGCATCTATAATGGCATATGCCCTAAGTCCTAATGGATCTACATGTAGTTGGGCTAGTGGTATTGCTGACCATATCGCCACAACTCCAGTGATCCTTAGTGGATCTGGCCTATATATCACATCTTCCACATGGACACCAAATATTATTTTGGCTCCCGCATTGATTGCTGCATTAAGAAGTTTTGCTAACAATTCCACGGCATCTAGGACAAATATACCC
>CAZVPA010000029.1:14413-21138 GCA_964628995.1 uncultured Nitrososphaerota archaeon
GTATCTCGCACCAATCTCCTTGAGGATCTCGTCAGCTGGGGACGCGACAACAACCTTGTGGAATAGATTTCCACCACCCCCAATACCTCCTCCAGGTGAGAGCCTACGCTCCAGAATTACTGTTTTCGCCCCAGTATTTGCGATATAATATGCTGCTGTAAGTCCAGAGGGGCCGGCACCAACGATTATTACGTCGCTCTCTGTTATCTCTCTCCAATCCCTTGTTGCCTCCTCCACAATTATTCTGGTTATTTCCTCTTCTGAGACCTCCGCAAGCATGTGATTCCCCCCAAGATATTTTTCTGGATCTATAGTCTACCCATTCTCTCCACTTCAGCACTTATCCCGTCTATACTATTGAGTATTGACTCTATCTCGTATGCTAGACCCTCCCTTTCTGGTATAACGATCCTCACTATTAGTTTCTTGAGACCAAAAACATAGGGCTCCTTTTCATACCTCACTAGACGGGCATAGTCCGGGAGTTTCCTCTTTATTTCCTCAACAACGTTGTCGAGATCTACCTCATCGCTATCGGGGAGTATGGATATAACCAATACATTCTCAGCCATCCCACTCACCCAAAGGATACAAAAAAACACAAATTTATCCATAAAAAATATATTGAGTCCATTATGATGTGGCGATCATCATTGATGGATATGTATAGCTGGGATGCTATACTAGAAAAAGAACACCATATCATTATTCTGGCCTATGTTGTCTGGGTCATGAATTTTGTCTGTTTCATGATCACCTCTAGGAAGAGATCCTTGAGGGTTACTGGGCTTGTGTTTATCTCTATAACATCCCGGCTTCGCTTTATTATTATGTCTGTTATCTCCTTAACAACATCATCACTCTTGACGAAGATCCTTGCCTTATCTGGCCCAACAATTATTGTTCTACAGTCATATGACTCCTCAAGCTCCTTCAGCAATTCATTATCTATCCTCCGTAGCCAAGTAATTATTATGTCCCATCTATAGTCAAACTTACTGAGGATCTCTTCCGTGGAATAGACCTTATTCACAGGTTTCCCCCTCTCCATTATTATTACCCTATCGCACAGCCTATCCAGAATGTCTGGGTTATGGTCCACCATGACAATATCTATCCCCTTCTCCTTTAGGAGCTCCTCCACCATTACGAGTAGTTTTTCTGAGCGCCTAATGTCCAGTCCAGAGAAGACCTCATCAAGGAAAAGAACTTCGGGCTCCTTCATCAAACCGATTATAAATCTGAGGGCTGCCTTCTGTCCAGTACTCAGGGCTCCTACCTGAGAATCAATCATATTTTTTAGTTCGAATGCCTCGAGGTATGGTAGGGCATTCTTCCACTTCACACCTTGGATCGCCGCAAAGAACTTTATTGTCCTCTTAACAGTTAGCCTCTCATGGAGCCTAAACTCCGGATTTATATACGAAACAATCCTCCTTACTCTGCTAACATCATCTATTATGTCTAGCCCCCTAATATATGCCCTACCAGCGTCAGGAGTAAGTATTGTAGCTAAAACTTTAAGTAATGTAGTCTTACCACTACCATTGGGGCCAATAACAGCCAGATTTGAGCCCTTGGGGACAGAGAATGTTAATCCACCAAGTATCTCAATCTTCTTTCCAGACTCAAAGAACCATTTCTTGAGCCCCCTAGCATCAATCCCCTTCATTCTCCTCACCTAGTACCTCTCTATAGTCCCGGTCTTCCTCGCGATCTCTGTCGTGAAGTATATGAGGGTCAACCCTATGATGTACACGACAAGGATACCAACAATACATATCTGGAAGATACCCCAGAACGCGGAGTCATCATTAAGTATAAGCATTTTCCGCATCTCCACAGTACCCCCAGTAAGCGGGAAGTTATAGAGTATGCCCGGTAGGGCTGGATGTATCCTACCAAATGTCTTTAGTGGAGTATAGTATGTGGAGAGTATACGTAGTATCGTGAGTATTATCCTAGGGAACTCTCCAAGGCGTTTATATATTATTGTTATGGCTGTTATTACGAGTACAATGCCACCCATAAAGACGAAGAGTAGAACAGCGATCACTAGGGACTCTAGAAATACCCTTGTTGATGCATGGAATGCTCCAGCAATAACGACCAGGGGGAGGAGAAGGAAGAATATTATGAAGAAACGTATGCCGGTAGCCAAGTAACGGCCTAGAGCAATATCGTCAAAACCAACCTTGTTAATGACCATGAACCCTATTGTCCCCCAGCTAGCCTCATCAGTAACGCTGTATGCCCCATCAATATATGGATTTGAGAGAATCGTCCACAATAATGTGTTTATGAGAAAGAACTGGTATGGCTGCATCCCCGCTGGGAAGTCTGGCGAGGCTTGGAACGCTATCCCCATAAAGCCAAAAGCAACAACATTAGCAAGAGACCATAGGAAGTCTATGAAGAGCTTGAATTTGTATTGGAGATCAATAAATATATTCCGCTGAACAAACGCCATAAATACTCTCAATTTCCGCAACGCCAAGGCGATCACATCATCATCAATAATACAAGGTAAAAAAATCCTTTTTAAAATATACCACAAATAGTTTTTCGAATCGGTAAGTAATCAATCCTATGTACGCAAAACTCTATCTCTCTAATGATGGCATACCCAGTAAGCATAACAAAAGCCTAACTCGACACTCAGACGATGCATTATTTTTCCTCAAGAAAATAAGCTTTGGTCAGATAGAAAATTTGATTCCTCTGTAGGGCGTCCTTGTCTAATCTAGGTCTCGATGTTATTTGTTCTGTATGCCTCATGTCCCTCCACTTGTCTCATTGTATGAACACCAAACAATGGGATCAATAGTGATAACGCGCACCAAGCATAGCATATGATTAGAAAAGTATATCGAAGATGATGCTCCCACTTAATCTAACATCCAGCAACAAATTTTGTGTCATGTATTCGAGACACCTTCCACCTAGAGTTTCGCGTGGGTGTCCCCATACAGGGCAGGTCTAAAACCGTCACCATAATCGGTTATGTTGTATGTGGCTTATGTGTGTCTATAAATGATGGTGTTAAAAGAAAATGTGAGTGTCCAAAAATGTCCTATGATTTTCATGCTTCATCCTATAGGGACATCAACATTTTGTGTTTGGGTTTTCAGCCTATATGCGTGCTATCCTTGTTCATTGCTTGATATGGATATTCATTTGTTTTATGTTTTGTTTTATTAGTTGGTACTTTTTAGTTGTGGCGAATTGTATCATTCTGTACCGTTAAGAAGTATAAAAACTTGGAGTTGGTTCTAATCTGCCTGAGGTCGGGAAGAATCTATTGATGTTGCTTCTAGGAGTACAAAAGATCCTCGCGGGCTTTATTCTGCAGGGAACAGAATGAACGAAGAATATTAAAGCCTAGATTAGACAGGGACAACCTCCACGAAAGAATAAAATTTTCTATTTGATCGTTCCGATGTTGCTTCTGTTCCCTTTAATATTTCTCACTGTTCCCAAAATGATCCTATGTGGGGGAACTAGATACCATGGAACACCAAATAATAAGCTCAACAACTCGCTGATTGCGACTGACATGTTTGGTTATATTAATCTGGATTTGGTTCTTTTAGAGGGAAATTGCATGCCATTGCTGGAAATTATGGTGGATAAAATGCGTGATTCGTATTGGCTTTTATTTATCTCCATCCTCATAATGTTGCCCCGAATAATCTCGGAATTTCTCTTCCGTTTCACATCATTGAGAATGATATGGTTCTTCCGCATAATCGACATATTCGATATTACGCTTCAAACAATAAGTCTTCTTGTTCTCGCGCTTTATATTTTTTCTAAACATATCTATATGCATAAAAAGGAATATGTAATGACATATATGGTGCTTATGTCTCTCCTGATTGGGGGTCATATGATGCACTTCGCGGCAAACACTATTGATATGCATTTCAGGGAAGTATTAAATGAGGACCCCCGTGATGTTATGCCCTATACAGCATATATACTTCTCCACTTTATTGACGAATATTTAAGTCACATAATAATGTTTACGGCACTAATAATGATTATCTGCATGGGTTCTCTCGCCGAAATTTATAATGAACAAAAAGCACCAAATTTGTCGGATAAGATCATAATAATATTTAGCGGTATTATCTTGGGTGGTGGCCTAGGAATATCCGCTGTCGAAGCCAGTATCCCTCTGTATGTGCTTGTGCTCGTGGTATTAAGCACCATCATAATATTGTATAAACTTAGAGTCCAAAGAAAAAATGTTAGCGATCATCCATTCACACTATATACTGTGGTACTCTTCGCGATGCTTGGGTTATCTATAGTGATATTCATAGCCACCTTTGGGTTTACATCACCAAGAGAAATGATAGGATCATTTATAGAGGAGAAACTTTAGACCCCAACATTTTTGATGCTCCACTTACGCGTAGCGGTTCCTCCATTTTGTCTTTATCTGTTTTTTCCGTCTATAAATTATAATGTTGCTTATTGTCTTTATGAAGTTATTAGGAGAATATTCACTACGATTGAGCTTGATATCGCTAATTTGTATAGAACTCTACTGCAGGTCAAATAATCAATGGCGTTAAGTTATTGGATGCCATTCAATGGGCATGCTGGGAGCGTTAAAGAAGTGCCTCGTTTTGATGAAAAAGTTTTGTAGGGTCTGAGTGGTAAATCAAGTTTCAGCCTCTTTTTGCTTAATATTCTCTATCATTTCCATTAAAATCTTGGAGATCTCGTTGGGCATCGACTTAACGTTCCTAATGAATTCTTGAAGTTCATAGGATTCTGCCTCCCTTATCTTCTTTTCTAGGTCATCATGAGTAAGCGTAATAATCTCTCTTGCAAATTCTGGTGCGACCTTGGATACTCCCAATAGGAATGAACCTATGTCACTAATTGCAGAATTCTTGAACTCGTCAGCTCTTGATAGGAGTATTTCTATATTATTTTTGACGATGTCCTTGGTGATGGCTTTGGAGTGGGAGTGAATCACCGATAATAATTCACCAATGGTAGCCAGCGGGATCTTCCTAAGGGTCTCTCCTCCTAGTCTCGGGGTAATTGTTCTCAGCAATCTTCTTGCTAGTTCTTTTGCAATACCTAGGGGAGTTTTGGTGATTCTTGTTAATAACCTTATCAATACCTTAATAGGTAGAGTGGCCATATCATTCACTCTGGAGAACAAGCTATTAGATATGATTTCTAGGATTGCTTCTGCATGTTCTCCATAATCCTCTAAGAGTTCAATTATGAGTTTAGCTACACCCCAGATCTCTCCAACACGCAAGAGATGATCTATAATATCTGAAGATAATCTCACTATGGAGCTCACGACATACCCAGCATACTCACCCCAAAATCGTAGTTCCCCTGGCAGATATTCCGCGTAGTCAACATGGGCCCAAATAATCTTCTCCACACAATCAGAAAGCTCTAATAGAGACATCTTGGAAATCTTATCCCTTATAATGTTCTTACAATTATTGACGATCATGTCGATAATTCTCCTCCCAACATTCTTATCGCTAGTGCACTGATAAATATATGTAAGGAATCTGCCCAGATTAGTTATAGAGTCTTTTTCGAATCTTTCTTTAAGTCTATTAATATTCTCCCTTAAGAAGACGATACTACGGTTCCTAAGGTTGCCCAATATCAAACAACAATACTTCTCCAAGTAATTAATTGGGAGCATCAGTACATCATCAAACCTTCTAAAAATGCTATCCGCACAGACCCTCATAAGCAATACTCCATAGCGCTCAAAATCCCAACAAAAGTCTCTTAATGCATCAACTAGTTCTTCTATAGGCACTCTTTCAATTAATTCGGAGAAGGCATCCTTAGCGGCCTTAATAAGTTTCCTAAATAGTCTCCATGGCATACGCCCAATCTCCTCTAATAGCTCATCAAAGTCGAGTTTCGTGTGTCCTATAATGCTATTTGCGTGGTCAATTAATATTCTCTCCAACCTCCTGCGAAGAGTCTTGTAAAAGAGGGGGTCTATGCCCCTATACCCTCTAGTAACCTCATAGAAACACTTAAAAACCTCGAACCCAAAGGCTTTGAGTTCATTAATTCTGGACTCCAAAGTGCTCCTGATGGATTCGAGAACTTGAATGTAAGTTTTTTTAGACATAATATTTAATGCATGTAGAACAGTACACAATTCGCTTGCATTTAAACTTTTTATCTCATGAATCCTCGACATTATCACATTATGCGAACGTCCCATAGCTTCGGTGGCAAAGGATTTATCAATATAGTAAATCCTTAAAAGAGCCCCACACAGCTCGACAACACTAAACCCCTTGAGTATATCTATTCTGTTAAGAATCAGCGATCTGAGAGAATCAATAAGTACAAAGCGTTGTATTGTAGTCATATCTAGAGAATTCAGAAACCTCATAAAATCATTAGGGTTATGGAGTGCTCTATCAAAGATAATCGTACTCAGCACTCTTACAGCCTCTTCATAGAACTTATGGGAGATCCTAGCCAACTTGGAAAGAAACTTTCCTAAACTCTCAACGGGAAGATCCATAATACATCTTGCAATAGTCTCCCTCTTCTCAATCAATAAAACCATCGCACCACGTATATCTTGTCGCTTAAGTTTCCTCTCTAGCTGCTTAAATATCTCGTCTAGAGTTTGTTCTAAGTTGTATAGTTCGGGTTCTTGACTTTCGCATTGTGACACGGTTAGTCACCCATTAGATCCCCTC
>CAZVPA010000030.1:0-1551 GCA_964628995.1 uncultured Nitrososphaerota archaeon
CAATTATAGGCCCTAAAATTCATTTATAAGTCCTTTTTGGTGTATATAGTCTAGCTACAGTCAACTGGGGAAGAGGGTATTAGATAATATGTACTAGTTTTACTCCGATTTTTAAATGATAGAATTAGGCCACCTTTGCGTGCTCTGGTCTCGATTTATGTCCTGGAAGTCTGGCAATGCTAGAGATATGGATACTGATAAAACAAGCAACAACTATAGATAGGTAATCCAAAACTCATAATTAAGAAGTCAGGGTAAAGGCTGATACATATTGATATTAAAAGGAAAAAATAAACATATATACTGGTGTCTATTACTCGGTGATGATAAATGTATTATGAATTATTGAGATCGCTAGGTGAGCTTCTGGGAGAAGAAGGACTACTAAGACTACCCCCATACCTACCAAAAGTATTCATCCTAGATGAGGCTAGGAAAAGCATAATAGAGATAGCGATAAGGTACATAGCGGCGGGAAAAAATGTGCTGCTGATCGGGCCGCCAGGTACAGGAAAAACAGCACTAATGTTCATGATACTCCAAAAACTCTCAGAGACAAACAGAATAGGATACATTAGGGAGGGGGTAACAAGCATAGGAAAAGAACACGAGGGACAAGGAATAATACTATTCTACGACGACATACCAAGGATGAATAGGGAAGCAATAAATAGCATTGCCAGAGGAAGAATAAGGAACATAGTAGCGACAGCAAGGAAAGAAGAACTGGAATTCGTGAGGAGAATACTTGGGATAGACCTATTAGAAGTGTTCCAGGCCATAGAAGTACCACTAATGAGCAAGGAGAAACTAAGGGAAATGCTATACAAATACGCGGCCGAGGAAGCAATAAGAATAGCTGAAAAAGAAGCTGTAGAGGAGGTGGTGGAGAAGGCCCAAGGACTACCAGTATACATATGGCAGGTAATAAGAGAACTAAAAATAAGGAGAGAACCACTAACCGTAGAGTACGCCAGGACAATACCACAGGGAATGCTGGACTACGTAGACGACATACTATGGAGGACGCTAGGAGGAAAACCAGAACGCTATGAAGCACTACTAACACTACTATGCATGACAGACTTCGTCAGATATGCAGTACATCAAGATCTATATGTCTATATATATCTCTTAGCTAAATCAAAGAGAATAGGAAGTAACCTAGAGTTCGATGCGATAATTATGGATACAACACTAGAAGCGATAACGAGATATCTGGCCAGAGAAACAATGACATATAGCTTTAGACTTCCACATGACTCATGGGCAGATGTGCTAAGGGGGAGAAGCAGAGGACTTATAGCGCCTGAGATATCAAAGATAAACGCGAGATACACAAAGAAGAGAAGATATGCCCTCATACTTGAAGCGGCAAAACGTGCCTGGCATGAGGTTCTGAAGGAGACTGAAGATGAATTCAGAAGGGAAGCATTCAAGAGGAATATACTTTTAAACCTAGGTGAGACTACTTGGAGATCGATCGAACAGGAGGTCGTTGTCAAAGCCATAGCAAAGAAAGAAACACCACAAACAGAAAAAGTTTTCATA
>CAZVPA010000030.1:1561-17004 GCA_964628995.1 uncultured Nitrososphaerota archaeon
AAAAGAGAAATTGTTGGCGACCCTATAGAAAAAGTACTTCTAATATACTCTCAAAAGATTGGAGCAACTAGCTTAAGTATGCTAGAAAAAGAAACAAAAATATCAAGAGAGGAGTTGGACAATCTCTTAGAACTAGTTGACTTCGCAGTAGAATCAAAAAGGAAAGAATTTTGGTATCACAAAAAACACTATGAAGAAGCAATAAAAAGTGCAATAGACCAATTGAAAACACAGGGATGGATGGACATAAGGCAAGCGACAAAAATACTAAAAATATTCCCAGAAGATCTAATAGAAGAGCTCCAAAAAAGAGGATATAGAACATTTGGCAATATCGTGTGGAACTCACAAAAAATAGTAGAACTCTTAAAAACAAACAAAGTAATAAGCGAAGACTATATAGAAATGCCAGTACCAAGACAACAAATAATAGAAACATTACAAAAGATGGCAGTAAAATCGGAGAGAGAAGGAATATGGATACAAAAGCAATACTTACAAAATACGTTAGAGAAAATAGAAAAACAGATAGCAGAAAGTGGAGAAGCAGACCTTGAGGAGGTAGCAAAAACAACAAAAATACCAATAGAAGACCTAGCAAAACAGATAGTGGAAAAAGGTTATGGTGTTGTTGGGGTAAAAGCAATAAGCAAACAAAAAACAATAGAAACAATATTTAGAATACTAAGGAGAAGAGGGATAGTGAGCATAGAACAAATCAAGCAAGAAATAGTGGCTAAACCAGAAACAGTAAAGGAGATACTTGAGAAAATAGCATGTAAATCAGTAAGAGAGAATTACTACTACGACAAACAACACTTAGAGCAACTAGTAGAAAAAATAAAAATAAAATTAGACACGGAGCCGTGGCTAACAAAACAACAAATAGCAGAAATGGGGATATTGCCAGAGGATATAGAACAAATGTTGCAACAAATAGCAGAAAAATCACCAACAAACCCACAAATATACTACAAAAAAGGAAAAATCAAAGGGGCAAAACAAAAAATAGACGAGCTAGTATATCTAAGAAAAATAGACAAAATAGCCGAAAAACTAGGAATGACCATACAAGACACAAAGCTAATGTTGGGGCAAAAAGGATACTATATAGAGAATAACACAGTAATACTTCCAAGAGAAAAAGCACTAGAAAGACTTAAACGCTTGGCAAGAGACGCAAAAGTAGATAAGAGGTGGGGGCCTGCGATCGGGATAGGACTAGCATTTCGAGGGGTGGGGAAGAAAGAATTGGAGACTCTCAAATACCTAACAAAAGACAGAGATTGGGTTGTGAGATATGGAGCTGCGCTTGGTATAGGGTTGGCGTTTCAGGGGACTGGGGATAGGGATGTACTTAAGATACTGGAGCCCTTGACAAGAGACAGGGATTGGTTTGTGAGGAATGGAGCTGCGCTTGGTATAGGGTTGGCGTTTCAGGGGATGGGGGAAAGAGGACTAGAGATATTAGAGTCTCTGATAAGGAGTAAGGATTGGCATGTAAAAAGTATGGCTGCGCTTGGTATAGGGTTGGCGTTTCAGGGGATGGGGGAAAGAGGACTAGAGATATTAGAGTCTCTGATAAGGAGTAAGGATTGGCATGTAAAAAGTATGGCTGCGCTTGGTATAGGGTTGGCGTTTCAGGGGATGGGGGAAAGAGGAATACTGAAGGTATTCGAGTCTCTGATAAGGAGTAAGGATTGGCATGTAAGGAGGAGGGCTGCGCTTGGGATAGGATTAGCATTTCAAGGAACAGGAGAAGGAATATTGGGGGTACTTAAACCCCTAACAAAGGATGAGAGATGGGATGTGAGGAGGGGGGCTGCGCTTGGGATAGGATTAGCATTTCAAGGAACAGGAGAAAGGGGATTAAGAGTACTTAGATCCCTGACATGGGACATAGATCAGGATGTGAAGTGGGGAGCTGCGCTTGGGATAGGATTGGCATTGCAGGAGAGACATGATGGAGTTATACTTGGTGTCCTCTATTTTGGCATTTTGGGCGTTTGGCTATGGGATCTTTTCATTGTTTTTATCTAGACATCCTGTGTTTTTCAAGGCTAGAAGCTAAGGCACCTAAAAGGCTAGGACAAAAGTCAAGCAAATACTAAATATATGTGCAGATAGAAAAATTTGTTTTTGTGGAGACAGTACCTTTTTATCTAGACTTCGACACTCTTTGTTCTGTCTGTCTCACGGCTATCCACTTATCTCATTACACAGTAACCGTGAAAACAAGCGAATGATAATAACACATACTAAAACATAGCAAATTATTTCAAGCTGATATCGTGGCAAGGGTGAATGTGCTCATAGGGCATAAAACAATGGTTCCATGAGACCATAAAGTTATCTCCTAAGGGTATAATTTCATTATGTAAGGACCCGATGTGATCTAGAGTTAGATGTCCCTGTGGCCTAGAAAGAATAATGAGCCTCATAGCGTAGCCTGGAAGAGATTCTGATGAATATTTCTCGTTGCGGTATCCTGTCCACTCTTTAATCATCGTTAGCGGAGCTCATAGTTGTAGTCTTGATGGGGGTCCCATATAATAAATTGCTTCATGTTTCTTACATATATATTTTATGTTGATATTTTCAGATTTGGGTGTTCTCTTGGTGTAGAGCTTTAGGCACTTTTCTCCGACTTTATAAAATCTCAAATCCTGGTGTGTCCCAAATGTCCTCGCAGGAAGAAGGAGTCATGATGACTGACATATTTAGGTATCTGGGTGGTTTCGCTGTCCTATTGGTTATTTTGCCCTTCGCGGCGGTAGCTACCGGGGCACAATTGGCCCTTGTTGTTTATGCACTCGATGATGTTGTTGTGCTCTCCAAGCTCCTATACTACATTGGGCTAATAGCACTAATTATTAGCATAATAGCATATATTGTGAAGGATGTTAAGACCACGAAGTTTGGCTTTAGTTTTTCGTTGATATTCTCATCAATAGGCATCATGATACTTGACTACGACATGATCGCTACGGATGAGATGAAGGCATACTATATACTTGCTACACTAATGTTCCTCCTTATGGGTGTCATAATGTTCTATATGTTCTACAAGGAGGATGCCCTAGCGGAACGGACAATGAATATGTTCTGGCTACTTACTTGGATATTTTACATTCTAGCGATACTATTCCAAGCAGCATATGTCCAAGGTGATATCTCGGATGTGAGGGGTTCGCACCTAATGGAAAGCAATGTTTTTCTACCGCAGACGATGCTACTTGGTGGAGCCATGGGTATATATTTCGCAATACTTTTCGTGGTGAAGTATCTGCTCAAGATGCAGAAGTTTGGTAGGGAGAACATATATAAGATCATAGACCTATTGCTTGTATTTACATGGTTGCTGGGTCTAACATACTGTGTTTTCGTCACCCTACCACAATTATATATTAACGGATATGTCCCAAGCGGGGTCCTCGGTGTGTTATCCAACTATATACTAGCCATCGTAATGATCCAAGTAACACTAATGGCGGTCTCTGTGTCTCCAACAATATTCTATGCCATACTCCTCATAATGCTCATATTACATGTCATATATGAGTACGCCATAAAATAGCTTGATCCTCTTTTTTATTTTTAGGTAACTCACTAACGATAAACTTAGCTGAGTGGTTATGGGGAATCCTTGTTGATCGAGTTTTTCTATAGTTTGATGAGTTATAAGGCCTATTAATTTTTTATATTCTGGGTGTACACCATGTGGGAACATATAGAGTATGCACTGGAGGAAGCACGCAAGCATGGTGTGGACTTTGTGGAGGTACGTGGTGAGATCCAAAGAGGGTTGCTGATAAGGTTTATGAATAATATTGTGAAGAGTATTGAGTCCACGCAACTCGTTGGTTTGGGAATAACCATTGTTATTGGTAGGTCGAGGGGTCATGGCTTCACAACAGACCTATCAAAGGAATCAATAAGGAATGCGATAGCGCAAGCCATAGACTCAGCCAAGAATTTGTCTCCTTTGGCTGAGATCTCTGCGGAACCAAAGGAATATAGTCCCAAAGACTATGCTGGATTTGTCCCATCAAGGAATAAGGATCCCGAGAGAGTCGAGCTTGAGGAGAAAATAGGGCTTGTCATGAGGGGTGTGGATGCGATAATGGAGCGGACAAAGAATGCTTTGATCACCGCATACTATGCAGAGCTCTGTGGGGAGAGATTCTTCCTTAACAGTGAGGGACTTAAGCGGTACTGGAGACCAATGAGAAATGGTATTTACTATCATGTGGTCGTGAGAAAGAACGGTAATGTTGGTGTTAGTAGGGAGATGTTTGCCTCCTCATATGGGCTAGAGATCTACGAGAAGGAGAAACCCGAGGATATTGCTATGAAGGCTCTTAATGGTGCCATGGAATCACTCGAGGCAAAGACATTGAAGCCTGGGAAATATCCATTGGTTGCTGACCCAGACTTTGCGGGTGTATTGGCACATGAGAGTTTTGGCCATCTAACCGAGGGGGATTATGTGGCAACAAAGGCAAGTATCCTATATGGACGGCGGGGCGAGCAGATAGGCTCAGAATACGCAACAATAATAGAGTCTGGCGACCCAGTAAACTATGGCTTCTATATTCCCTATGATGATGAGGGTGTAGCTACGGTTACTGTTAGACTACTGGATAGGGGTGTATTGAGAAATTACCTGCATTCACGGAGCACCGCAAAAATACTGAATGATGAACCGACCGGGAATGCGAGGGCAATAAGCTTTATGTACCCAGCAATTGTGAGAATGAGAAACACATACTTCGGGCCTGGAGATATGAGCAAGGAGGAGGTCTTCGAGGTTATTGGGAAGGGAGTATATGCAGAGGGAAGTACTGGGGGGCAGACCGAGGATACTGGAAACTTCACATTCGGGGCGAACAGGGCATACTGGGTGGAGAATGGGGAGATAGCATATCCACTAAAGGGGGTTGTTGTAAGAGCACACATACTAGAATTCCTCAGGAATATCATTGGGGCATCAAAGGAAATAATCGTGAGGACGAGCCCCCTTGGGGGGTGTGGAAAAGGAGGACAATCACCACTCCCAGTTGGTGATGGAGGCCCATATCTGGCGATCAAGGAAGCAATAATTGGTGGAGGTGTATAGCATGGAGGACCGCATGAATGAACTTATCTCGCTTGGGGAGAGGGTTATCGAGAAAGTAAAGGGTCTTGGGGTTGATGATGCCGAGCTATACCTAGCGTGGGGGGAAACCACAAACATTAGGTTAATAACAAACTATATTACTGCTAGGAGTGGCACTGAGGTGGGGGTTGGTGTGAGGGTCGCTATCGGGAAGAAGGTTGGTTTTTCATCAATATCGAGTATTGATGAGGAAAGTATTGTTAATACTGCGAGGATGGCCGTTAAGATAGCCCGAGTAAAAAAAGAGGACCCAAACTTTACACATCTCCCAGATCCGGTAGGAGGGTTCTCGGCAAAGGCGGTATTTGATGATAATACACACATGCTTGATATGGGGGCGCTCTCCTTAAGCATACAGAGTATAGTGGGGGGTATTAGGAGGGATATCCCTGGTGTCAGGAAGATAGATTTCTTTATTATTAAGGGGAGCTACGCCTTCGCCGTTGTGAACTCTAGGGGGATAAGTACTGGGGACTATGGCACAGTATTTCTCTCGTGGATCGAGCTCGACATAAAGAAGAATGGGAACATCGGGAAGGGGTCGAACCTATATATCTCCAGATCCTATAGGGAGGACAAATTCTTGGAGTTCCCAAAGACCGCCATAACTATGGCTAGGGAGGGGCTTGAGGCTAGGAGGATGAAGGAGGTGTTTGAGGGGGACGCCGTGATAGACCCCATAGCACTTGACTCCATTATTTGGCCATTGTCATATAATGTCTCGGCACTTAATGTGCAGGAGGGTAGGAGCCGCTTTATTGGGATGCTTGATAAGGATGTGGCCTCGGAAAACCTCACGATTTATGATGATGGGACACTGAAGGAGGGATTAGCCACACACAGGTGTGATGATGAGGGAATACCCATGTACAAAAAAACACTAGTCGAGAGGGGGGTTCTGAAGACATATCTCTATGACACATATACGGCATATAGGGAGAATAGGCAGAGCACTGGGAATGCTAGGAGGAGAGACTATAAGTCGCAGCCAAGACCTGGAACAACAAATCTAGTTATGGAGCCAACAACAAATAGGAATATTGATGATCTAGTGGGTGAGATAGATAGGGGTGTACTGCTCCGCGGGGAGATTATGGGGTCGCACCTAATAGACCCGATAAAGGGGACGATGGCTGTGACATGTCTTAATGCCCTCTATATAGAGGATGGGGAGATAAAGTATCCACTAAAAGCCGTAGCTATGAGCGATAACTACTTTGATTTTCTAAGAAAAATAGATATTGTTGGTGGCGAGACAAGAATCACACCGAATGGGAGGCTTGCGCCAATAGTTGTGAGGAAAGTACACTTCAGCTAGTAATGATGCCTTAGTTTGCAGGAGGATACGTCTCCACTAAGGCCAGGTAAGAAGATTACGGAAAAAGAAGCGAGAAGGATAGGGGGACTACTACATAAGGTTGGTGAATATAGACCTGAAAACGAGGATGAATTCATAGAAAAAATCGTGGAGAACGAGGATGAAATAATATACACGCGGGACTCCGAGGGCAAGATAACCCTCTATACATTCTCCAAGGAAAAGACAGAGAAAATAAGAAAACTGATCAAGGAAAAACTCTCACGATAGATTTTTTCGAAACATTCTTTCTTATATTTAAATAAATATATGTTGATATATGGTGAAATTATTGGGAACCCTCGTAGTTAGGATTGATGATGAACTTGAGAAAGAATTCAGGAAATATGCCTTTATTATGTTTGGGCAAAGGAAAGGGAGTTTGTCAAGGGCTGCAGAGGAAGCCATAAGGCTGTGGCTTTCAAACATAAAACGTGATAGAGTAGTCGGCTTCGACAACCTAGAAATAGATGTTCCGCCAAGCAGAAGAGATATTGTTGGTAGGATATTGGAGGAATGTGATTCCGCTGAGAGAGAAAAATTGCGTAGATTGCTTGAGGCTATTGGTGTCATAGGGTGAGAAGAGTTCTTAGACGGATCGCCATCGATACTGGAGTCTGGGTTGAGAGTATCCTTAGAGGCTCTGAATACTTTGGTCTGGCCCGCACGATAAGGAGTCTCATTGAGATAGGGGAGATAATAGCTCTAATAACGCCACTGACAGCGTCTGAGGTACTATATGTTTCGTATAGGGTCTATAGAGAATTTGGTGTTCCAGAAACAGAAGCGAGAAGACGTGCCGAGAACTTCTTTGACTTGCTCTACACATTGAGAAATAGGGTTCTAATGGATATATAGATCGCTAAGGAGGCCAGATTGATAAAGCTAAAATATGGTCTGGCATTATCCAGCTGTTATCTATTGGCGGTAGCTAAACTATATAATGTCCCAGCACTATTCCAGCACATTGAGAGAGAAATGGAGAGTATTGTTGCTGAATTGAGAAGAGAAGTAAGTGTTCTCTTCCTGAGCGAGTTCTAGTCCTCCATCATGACTAGTTTGGTATAGGTAGTGGTATTGGGGAATATCAGGATCCTATCACTAGCCGCATTTATTGGTTCTGTGGCTGGCTCACTCTTCTGGACGGTGTTTAACCTCTACCTGTGGGATCTAAACTTCAGTCTCCTAGAGATCTCCATACTTAATGCGATACCAATGGTCATATCAATATCCTTCTCAAGATTTTTTGGACGGCTCGCAGATATGACTGGTAGGAAGAAATTCATAACAACACAATATATTTTGGGTGGCAGTACATACATAATCCTATCACTAATGATACTCTATGGGAGGATAAGTCTATCACTACTCATAGTGATATACATACTCCTAGGAACCGCAGGAACCATTGGTGGTGGAGCACTCACAGCAGCAGTAACCACATCCCTCAGGAGGGAGAGGAGTGGGGAGGCCACAGGAATATTCCTAAGTTTTGGTTCCTTGGGATGGATGATTGGTAGTTTCATCTCTGGCTTTATGGCCGATATCCTCGGTATGTCCTCCGTTGCCATGGCGTCAGGATCCCTATTAATGCTTGACGGTCTCCTAATTGTTTGTCTCTTCAGGGAGGAAAAAAGGGCTGAAATGGTAAGCCTAAGAAGAATATTTAGGGAGTCCCTATCATTCAGCCTAGAGGGGGATAGTAGCATGCTCCTCCTACTCTTCGCCATGATAACACTATATTCCTTTGGTGGTGCTCTATATGGCCTAGCATTTACGATCAAAATGTATGTTATACTTGAGACAAAAACACTATACGGTATGGTGAGCGGGCTTGCGGGACTAACAAATATGTTCGCGCCATATATTGTTGGTAAGCTTGGAGACAAGTACTCGAAGGAATCATTACTCCTATATGGACTCGCCGTGAGGGATATCTACATGCTATACTTAGCATTCACATGGGATAAGACGGCAATAATAATCTTCATGATAGCCCCTATGTGGGTCTTCATATCGGTCCCAACAATAGCACTAACAACAGACTATAGTTCTAGGGGGCATGAATCAGAGGTACAGAGCATAAGGGGGATAATCCAGGGCACCTCAAATGTTGTTGGAGGCATAGTAAGCGGACTGATCGCCGAGATATTTGATGTACACGAAAACATTATGGCCCTCGACACAATATTACTCATAGGAAGCATAATCCTATTCATCGCACTAATACCCGCAATAATACTCAGGAAGAACGGTACCAGACGATAAACATACTCTAACATGAAACCCTGTACAACCAATACTAGCCCCAAGGACGAACCTACCATGAAGCTCCATCAGGATATACATAATTATTCCATAGTTATATTGGTTTTTTTAAGTTCACAGATTGGGACCCAAGATGAAAATTCCAGAAATAAGGGACTACGTCATAGAGAAGCTGGATAGGATATTCAACCCCCGTAGTGTTGCTGTTGTCGGTGCGAGTAGACACCCAGGAAAAATAGGGAACCAAGTCCTCAAGAACCTAATAGATGGGGGCTTCAAGGGCAAAATCTACCCAGTAAACCCGAAGGCTGAGGAGATACTCGGTCTCAAATGCTATCCGAGTGTGAAGGATATAGAGGATGATATAGACCTAGTGGTTATTGTTGTCCCAGAAAGGATTGTTGAGTCCGTAATGAAGGATTGTGCGGAGAAGAATGTCGGGGGAGTAGTAATTATTTCGTCTGGCTTCAGCGAGGTTGGCAATATCGAGGGAGAGAACAGGATTGTTGAGATAGCGAGGAAAGCCAACATACCAATAATAGGCCCCAATGTCGTAGGTATCCTAAGCAATACAAGTAAACTTAATGCGAGCTTCGCACCCGAGCTACCATACCCCGGAAACATAACACTGATCTCCCAGAGTGGGGCCCTAGTGATAGGACTGATCGGCTGGACATGGATGCATAAGGTAGGCCTAACAAAAATCGTGAGCATAGGGAACAAGGCTGATGTGGACTTCTCAGAACTAATAGTATATTTCGGTGAGAAGGATCCCGAGACAAGATGTATCGCCATATACATGGAGGGTACCGATGCCGGAAGAGAATTCTTCGAGGCAGCAAAAAGGGTTTCCCCAAAGAAACCAATAGTCGTCCTCAAAGCAGGTTTTTCTGAAAGAGGAGAACTAGCAGTAGCATCCCACACGGGCTCTATGGCTGGAGCAGCAAAACTATATGCGGCAGCATTTAAGCAGGCGGGAGTAGTAATGGCGGAGAATCTAATAGAGTTATATGATAAGGCATTGGCTCTGAGCCTACAGCCAGTACCAAAGAATGACACAATAATGGTAATTACTAATGGTGGAGGAGCAGGGGTTCTAGCCACCGATTCTGCGGAGAAATATGGTTTCCCACTTAAGGACCCACCAAAGGATCTGAAGGAGGCATTCAGGAAGTATATGCCAGAGTTCGGCTCGGCCAAGAATCCAATAGATCTTACTGGGATGGCGACGGAGAAGGAGTATTATGGGGCAACGGTGGAGGCACTGAGACACCCAGAGGTTGGGGGTGTGGTGGTATTGTATTGTCATACAGCAATAACGAGACCTATCGATATTGCTGAGAAAATATATGAGGCAAGTAAGGTCGCGAAGGAGGAAAATAAGCCGCTTGTCGTATGTTTCATTGGTGGAGAAGAAGTGGAAAAGGCCAGTGATTGGCTCAAGGAGAGAGGGATACCAACATATCCAACACCATACAGAGCAATGAACGCGATGGGGGCACTGGTGGAATACTCAAAATATCTTAAGAAAATAGGGAAAATCTAGAAGCATCAAGGCCTGGACAAGCCATGTGATGCGTGGAAAAACAGGGGTCAATGAATAGTCACTACCTTTTAAAAACCATTATTCTTCTTTTGGTTTAGTATCAGAAAATTGGGTCTGATGTATAGGCATGCGGAAACTCCAAATCGTAGGCCACCGGGGAGCAGCGGGATTAGCCCCCGAGAACACGATCCCCGCATTTGAAGAAGCCAAGAAGTATCATGTGGATTATATAGAGTTTGATGTTAGAGAAACAAGGGATGGACACCTCATACTGATGCATGATGAGGACGTCTCCAGAACAACAAACGGGAGGGGCTCCGTTAGGGATATGGATCTAGCCCAGATAAAACAGCTGGATGCTGGATCATGGTTCTCACATAGGTATAGGAATACTAGAGTCCCAACACTTGCGGAGGCACTGGAAGTACTAAGGAGTGATGGAATAGGAATAATAATAGAGCTCAAGGACAGAAACATAGAGAAGAAAACCCTAGTAGTAGTGGAGGAGTCCGATCTCCTAGACAGGGTGATAATCGCATCCTTCGCCATGAACGACCTGATAAACACCAGAAGAATAAACGATACTGTACAGCTCGCAATAATATCGCCCCAATATAACCAGAGGATTCTCGAGCAGATGGAGAGACTTGGGATAGGGATGTTGGCACTAGAAAAAGATGCTGTGGATAGATACATTATCCGTAGGTGCCGTGAAGAAGGGATACTTCTGGATGTTGGCACAGTAAATGATATTAGGGAAGCTGAAAGGCTCATAGGGATGGGTGTAGACATAATATGTACTGACTATCCGGACAGAATATATGTGCTTAGGAAGAGATTTGCTGGGAGATGTTTCTAGTCTGGTAGCCGATTAGAAGCCATATAAGCTATTTTGTAATATTACAAATTTTTTTGTAATATTTAAAAAGAAATAAAAATATTATATCTATGGGTGATAGGCGATGGCGAACAAGATGAAGAAATATGTATGTACGAACTGTGGGAAGAGTTTTGAGATACCAGAACATGTTGACGACCCCCTAAGATGTCCATATTGTGGTGCTGGACCTGGAGTACTCATTAGAGTCTATGATGAAAAACCGCAGATACCTATAGGGCCGCCCAGCAATATTCAGGCACAGCCCCAATCCGGCATGAGAGAGAGTGGACAGAGCACTAGTATGTCTCCTCTCCCAATGAAGAGGTTTATGTGTTTTAGTTGTAGGAAAATAATTGAGGTACCGTATGGGGTTCCGAAGCCCATGCAATGTCCCTATTGTGGGGCACCACACTACATGATTCATAGAGTAGATGCTGGAGGATTCGGCAGATATAGGGGCTATAGGGGCCGTGGGTGGCGGTAGTTTGATCTTTTTTACAATCAATATCCTAGTGTTAAGGATGGTGATTGCGACTACAATAATACTTACATTACTACTGCTCTTATTCCTTTTAAAGAAAATTTCATTATCATTTTTTGCCAGCGAATATGTAGAGTATGGGGAAAATGCTGATCATAGCC
Organism: uncultured Nitrososphaerota archaeon; assembly: GCA_964628995.1. Lineage (GTDB taxonomy): Archaea > Asgardarchaeota > Njordarchaeia > Njordarchaeales > Panguiarchaeaceae > Panguiarchaeum. The sequence goes on from CAZVPA010000030.1 coordinate 13,413, forward strand.
AAACCCTAGAGTATCAACGTGAAGCATCAAATAAGGGAGCCTCCCCAATGGAGGCTGCTTGGGGGCGGATGTAGCAGACACCCCGTATGTATGGACGCTAGAGGCATAGGAGAAGAGGTGGTAGGTGACGTGCGAAGAAGAAGATGTGGATGGGGTAGATGGCGATGGAGGATACCGGGGGTAGATCTGGGCATTGTTGGGGCCATATCGGGCCCAAGATGGCTCATCCTGAGAATTATTGGTGATAAAGAAAAAGCAACAAGCGACATATATGACGAACTCGCAAGAGTTTATGGTATTGCGATCCCAAGAACAGTACTCTACTATCATCTGAGCGAGCTTGAGCGCCTGGGTGTGATAGAGGTGGCGGGTTATAGGGAGACTGGTAAGGGTGGGGCACCAGAGAAGGTGTGGAGACTAAGGATAGCAAGAATAATAATCGATATTGTGTCTGGGGAAATAAGGATAGAACATATGAAGCACCAGAAGTAGGTAAAAATATGCCCTATTTTCGAATAGGGAAATTTTATAACAAAAAGCACAATATAATATGATTTATGGCTATTGCTATATGGTGATCCAACATAGCTAGAAGAACATGGGATTGGTTTAACTAGGCACCTAGAGACCTACAGCATGCGAGGAGGGATTTGGAGGGTGGGTATTATGAATGGGCATGTTTTTCCGCTCAACAGGCAGCAGAGAAAGCAATAAAGGCGCTTTATCAAGCATTAGGTATTGATGTCTGGGGGTATTCGACTTGGCGTCTTTTAGCGAATCTCCCTGAGGAGTATAGGCCTAGTTCTGATCTTATTGACTTGGCGAGGGAGTTGGATCGTTTTTATATACCAACGAGATACCCTAATATGCATCCAGTTGGTTCTCCCTATGAGTACTATACTGAGAATAATGCTAGGAGGGCGATCGAGATTGCTGAAAGGATCATCAGTTTCTGTAGGGATAAGATTGAGGAGATTGAACAAGGATAGGGTTATTGGACAAATTAGGGAGGGGGTCGAGCGTTTAGAGGGTGTTCTATGTGCCGTATTGTTTGGTTCCCTGGTTAGTGGTGAGTATACGGGTTCTAGTGATGCGGATCTTCTCATAATAATTGATAGGGATCTCCCCTCTGATGAGAGGTATAGGCGATATAATAGGATTATGGCGGATACAGATGTCCAATTATTCATATTTACTCTTGACAAGGTAGTATCAAGGATAAGGAGTGGGGATACATTCATAATAAATATCATAACTACGGGAATCCCGATCAAAGGGAAGGACCTATTTATGCGATTAGAGAAACTATGTGGCGAAGCCATGAGGCATTATGGGATAAAGAAGATTGATTCCGGATGGGTAGTCAAAAAGAAATAAGCAATTAGCTAATTTCCATCTGGAGTCTTTGTGTATTTGTATGTATCTGCATATTTTTTTCCTATTCAGTAGGGTACTGTCTTTTCGTCGCGAGACCATTTTCGGAAGATCGGATGTTATTATTCTGTAAACTTTATATACCGAGTATACGTTATTTACATTGATGGTGATGGATTTGGCCTCCTCAAAAACCATACTGAAGAGGATAGATACGGAGACGGAGACTATACTTAATGAACTACAGGCAATATTGGCTACGAGGAATATTCGTCTTAGCCATAAGGATATTATCAGGTGGGCGGTAATGTTTGCCAGAACACATATATTGGAGTTTTTCAGATTTATCAATGGCATAGAGGAAGATGGGCTGAGAAGGTATTTGAAAAAGGTGGTAGAGGGTGGGCCTGAAAGTGATGCTGTCGCCGAACATGACCTGGTGATTTGATGTTCATTGTTGATTCATGCGTCCTAATAGGTGCCAAGAGAAAGAGGGATAGGTGGCACAGCGTAGCTAGGCCTATGCTGGAATTCATAGCGGATGGGAGGGCTGGAGTTGGATACATACTTGATTACATACTCGTGGAGGTAGCGAACTTTCTACTCAAGAAGGACGGCCCCAGTGTCGCTATTGATGCGGTGGGTGATTTATTGGTCTCGAAGTATCTGAGAATAATTATTATTGACGAGATAGGTTTGTTGGAATCATTCGAGATCATGAAGAAATTCAAGGGACTCAGCCTAACGGATGCATCAATAGCATATTATATGAAGCTGAGGGGCATCAGATACCTACTATCATTCGACTCCAGATTTGATCGTGTCCCATGGATCACTAGGATAGGGAGCCTAAAAGAGCTAAAGAATATTGTTGCTTTTGGTACGTCCTAGGCATTTCTAGGTACCGCTGATGTGTCCACTCTAATGAGGGAACACCTATGAGCCCCGTTATCCTGAGATGGCTAGATATATTTTATCCCCAAGCCTCGCCATGTGGCATATTTTCCCTACGAGACTACCGACAAGTTTTGCCTCTCCATCCATGCTTACCGAGTATATTCTGCCCAGACATGTGGCTAGGAGTATGCTCTCTCCCTCCCTAAGCCAACAGACAGACTCGATAAAATCCCAAAAGTATGCCTGTGTCTTCGTGGTTTTATGTGCGGTGTCCTCCCCCATTTTTTCACGAAGGGTTGGTAGTTTCCGAACACTTATGAGCTTTACCTTTCTCCCTGTCATCAGATCGATCCTATAGAGCTCAAAGAAATCCCAACATATCAGACTGTTAGAGGATCTGTCAAGAATAAATCCTTTTGGTCGAATGACCCAAAGAAATGATCTTCGCATCCGTATCGTGAATTTCCTTATGACATTCCAATCCCTATCAGTAATCACTATCTTCCCCCTATCCAGGATCCCTGGACATAAGAACCCCACATAGCCATCACCTACAAATATCTTGACATTCTCAGTCTGCCTAAATAATGCTGGTTGAACCACAGAGAAAAAAATAATGAAACAAACAACGATAAATATAAAGAAGAGTAACAGGATATCTAGGTAATATATAATATCAGTATAGAGAATCAGATAGGGGATGGGGAAGGCAATACAGGTGAGTATAACTACAGATGCAGCATTTATTAGGTCGATGGACACAGCACTAATACTATGAACCTTTCTCCATGTAAGCTTTCTCTCATTGATATCAAAATGTCCGATGATCCCATCCTTATACACCAATACGAACCTACCAGTAGGGTCATAGGCTATTGAGGGACGCAGATATGACTCTAGACCAACAAAAATCTGTATCATAAAAAATATCAGAGGCATAAAAACAATAGAAAGCAACATTAGTTTATAGATAGTGGCCATGATCGTTTCCTGACCGAGTGATAGAAATATGGCTATTAGTAAGTATGTTAAAACGAGATAAGATAGTGTGCAGGTCCCTATCAAAATCCACCGTATCCTTCTGATGTTTTCCCTAGCAATATTAATACTGGCTATCTCCACATTCTTCGATAGGTCATATATTTTTATGGATGTCTTATTTTCCGTGATAGCACCTAGGAGTATCTTGGAATCATGTAGGCCTAGGCATACATCGGTACAGAGTCTAGGCGGGATAGATATGCCATAGATATCGACACCGTCTGCCTCCATTATCTTCCCGATAAGCCTAGTAGTCAATATAGGCACCATTTTTTATACT
>CAZVPA010000030.1:17014-20854 GCA_964628995.1 uncultured Nitrososphaerota archaeon
TCCACTAAAAATACTCCTCCAACCAGATAAATCGATCGGATTCTAGGGGGTTCTAGGAGCTATCTCTAGGCCTTTTTTTGATTTAGAGTATCACTATTATGGGACACGGCTAGGGGGGTGTTGCACTCTAAGCCCGAATCTGGTGGATTAGGTATTGTGGTTTTGCTAGGACAGGATATTAGGAAAATAATAAAAACCAGAAAAGACAATATTTTAGGGTTATCCAGTTCGCTTTTTGGTGTGCTGGACATTACTATGATCTCATGTGGAGTGAAACCTATGAGGAAAAGTATGCTTGAGAAGATAAGGTGGTTGGGTTTTTCCCAGATAGTTATACTGTATATTCTGGAAAACATGGATGCCTACTTATTGGTACCAAACTATAACCTGATAAAGCATGAGTTGGGGGTGAGTGATACATATCTTGGTTTTCTGATGGGTGGTTACCTCCTGATGAATGGTTTGGCTGCCTTCCTATGGTCGTATGTATCAGACACGAGAGGTATGAAGCGTAAGGCACTCTTGGCCACCAGCTTCGGGGCTGGTGGGTTTTTCACGATTCTGGCATCCATATCGCCAAACCCCATACCATTAATGTTCTTCTGGATCTTGGCGGGGGGTTCGTTGGGCGCCATAATACCCCTAGGATTTAGCCTGATTTCGGATCTTTTTGATAGACGTATGAGGACAAGGGCTTTTATGCTGTGGTATATGTTGGGTGGTATAGGTCTAGCGGTGGGATACATAGTTGCTCTATTCCTTGGGGCGTACTATGGGTGGAGATTCCCCCTATATGTTGGTGGTATCATACTTATGGTGTTTGGTGCCCCCTTGTGTCTCTCGATCTGGGAGCCCCAAAGGGGTATTTCTGATGTTGAGGCCCATATAGATGAGTATTATTATCCCTATAGGTTTAGGCCGCAGGATGTCCGGCTTATATTGAGCAATAAGAGCAATATCTATGTTGCCCTACAGGGATTTTTTGGTACGATCCCAAATGGTGTCCTCTTCACATGGACAGTCCACTATATCATTAGGGAGGCCCACGCATCAGAGGTCGCGGCGTCTGTTTTTCTTGGTTTGATGAGTACTGGGGCTTTGGGCGGATTGTTTCTATCATACTTGGCCGATAAACTATACGAGAGAGATGTAGTCTATCGTCCACTAATCGCGGCCTCTTGTTCGATTGGTGAGGGGGTATTATTCATGATATTCTTTGCGATCCCCATCAAGCTCAATATTTATACTGATAATCCCAAGGAAGCCTTTCTCATGATGATTGATCTGCTTAGTAGGGATATGCTGGTATTGTTCACATTCACAATATTCTTCATTGCTATGTTTCTTAACTCGCCAGTTGGGGCAATAAGAAACAGCATACTGGCCGACGTAAACCTCCCAGAAGATAAAGCTACTGTTCTTTCAGCCATAAATATCGCGGAGTTATTGTCCAAGTCGATAGGCATAACGGTAGTTGGTTTTCTCTCAGACATCCTTGGGTCGCTCAGAATCCCCATAATAATTGCTATGTCGATATGGATACTCTCAGGGATATCATGGATTTATGTTGCTAGATACTACCATGGTGATCTAGCACAGATAAAGAATATTCTAGAGCAAAGGCTAAAGAGCATAGGAGTCAGCTAACCAAAACAGGTATTGTATTTCTTAGCTAGACTTGACTATTATCACGTCCTCAACCTCCACGCCAATGTCCCTTAGTGAGGAATTTATCCTCACCATTAGATCCCTTCGTATGGTTTCTTCTCCAAGTATTAGATCCCTCGTTTTAACGCCCCAGAGTCCATCCAGTGTTGATATTACACACCTAAGGATAATTTCCTTGAGATGTGCGCTGATTGTACTATAATCGCCTCTATATATTATGGATATGATGAGGCCATTTCTTGATATTGGTATCCTAGAGAAACCCCGAACAATCAATCTGAGCTCGTTGGGTACTAGTTCAACCCGGACCAATTTATCGAATACAGCATCTATCAGTATTACTCCAGGCCCAAACACGCCGAGGAGTAGATCTCCCCTAAATACAACGGCCACTTGGTTCTCAGGGATTATTTTTATTCCCGCCATAAGGATGGGTAAGCCCACAAGCATATATAGCATAAAAAATAGTAGGATGATTTCTGAGACATCGACATGGACTTCTGAGGCCACAATAAGGGTGTAAATCACGGGGAAAAGAATCAAAGGAACCAGTAAGTGGGAGATGGGCCTAGGCATCCCATGCACCACTACACTATACACTATTGAGAAAATAAAATTGGTTATTGATTTTTCTCGTTCTAGCCTTTGTGTATCCATTAGTAAAATAGGTGGCCATGATGGGTAGGAGATGAAATCTTTGAAGGGGTATGCGTGCTATATCTGGATTAGTGGTTTTTTAAGTATCCTAGCAAGCTGTCTTATTCCTTCGTGGCTTATGATTATTACTCCTTGCCTAACGGCTTCGGCAAGTGCGATAGGGTCTACCTTTTGGGCTATGATAACCTTTTTTGCTTTACCATATTTCTTGGCTCTGTTTATTAGTCTTGTTATGTCGGACTTTGTGATTTGGCCCAATTTTATCTCACCCACAATATGTTCGCAGTTTATCTGATGTGCTACAAAGTCTACTCTCCCAGCTGAGCTTACGTTATCTATGGGCTGTATTACTAATCTATTAGTAGTTCCGAAGAATATTTCTTCGCCCTCCAATACTATTTCTCTTTTTATTGCCCTTAGGAGCTCCCTGACGTATGATTCAAAGGTTATTCCAAGGGCCTGCATAAGGAGGTCTATTCTTCTTCTACCGGTGGGTGGATGTCTACCCGCTAGGAGCCATTCTCTTAGCAACGGATACTCGATATTGCTGTTCTTTATTACCCCGACTTTTCTTAGGTCTGTCAGTATGTTGAGTATGGTGTTGTATTTGAGCTTTGTTAATGTGCTTATTTCATGGGGGGATCTGTTCTCTGCTAGGCATTTTAGAACTCTCAAAATCGTTGTTTTGTCCCACTTGAGGTATCCCGACACAAAATTTATGTATGAATCGAAGAAGTCATCAAATTCGCCTCTTACAAGGGCGTTCCTAATTTCCTCAATTACTATATCTACGGAGACATATTCAAAGCCAGCAAGTAGGCCAACAATCATTTCGATTATCCTAGGCACCCCACCAGAAAGTCTAGCGATAGTGTCCAGTGTCTCTTCACTATATTGGATGCCCAAAATATCTAGGAGTTTCTTTGTCATCAGGACTGACATTTCGAAGCTTAGGGGTCTTATCTCTAGCTTATTGAATAGTCCCACGAATGCTTCATCAGCCTTACTATACTTCTCAAACAAGAACCCAGCACTCGTGATAACAATAATAAATATCCTATTGTCACATCTTTGGAGCATATCCCTTAACTTCCATAGAATTTGTGATCTAGCAATATCTTGACGCCCACCCCTAAGTTTAGAGTAGTTCTCAATGAAACAGTGTAGCTCGTCAAACGCAACCACTAGATAATCCAAATCACTACATACATCATTCAACAACCTAAAAGCATATTCCACCATCTTCAAATCATCGTCAAGTGGTCTATCATATAACCCCTCATATTTTCTCAGCACTTCGATACCTATATTAGCATCCATGAGAGCTGAGAAGACACCACAGAAGAAGTCGCCACCAGAGACCATACTTGAGCAATCAACTCTAAAACCAACTTTTGATTCGAGAAATTTGTCAACAATGGCTGTTTTTCCTACTCTTCTGATGCCATACACTAGAACAAAGGTTTTCGTACCAGATAATCTGAGCCTCAAAAGCGAATCCAAGCGCCTTAATTC
>CAZVPA010000031.1:0-310 GCA_964628995.1 uncultured Nitrososphaerota archaeon
ATTCTAGCTGTGTCTCCGTGCGTAGCCATTCCTCGTAGAATCCCAGGTTTATGTGCCTAACATCCCTCTTCTCCTCAAGCGTGTCCCAGTCGCCGGAGAGTCCTACTCTCTTTTCCAGTGCTTTGTGCCACCATATCCAGAATGTTGTGTATCCGCTCTTTATGTATAGCGCCAGCCTTATCGTGGTTGACTCCACGTTGTCCGGTATGTCTACGTAGTACGCCTGTGTCTCTGGGTTGTTTTGGTAGTTTGCTCTTCCCTTCCCATATAGGTATGGTAGTATGAATGCGTTGTATTTTGTGTCTATGAC
>CAZVPA010000031.1:320-20580 GCA_964628995.1 uncultured Nitrososphaerota archaeon
TGATTACTACGTACTCTGTGTCTGGCTTCACGACGAAGTCTGGCTTCGTCACCATGTAGATCTTTGTGAATGTCTGTGTGTATGTCTTTGCCATGTATTTTAGTTGGGCTTTTGTCTTTAGCCATTCCTCGTAGAATCCCAGGTTTATGTGTCTCACCTCCCGTTCCTGCTCGAGTGTCGCCCAATTGCTGGAGAGTCCTACCCTCTTCTCTAGTGCTTTGTGCCACCATATCCAGGATGTTGTGTATCCGCTCTTTATGTATAGTGCTATTCTTATTGTCGTGGATTCCATGTTGTCTGGTATGTCTACGTAGTATGCCTGTGTTTCTGGGTTGTTTTGGTAGTTTGTTTTTCCTTTTCCGTATAGGTATGGTAGTATGAATGCGTTGTATTTTGTGTCTATTATTACGCAGAATAGTGTGTCCTCCATCCATCTGTCGCTTCCCCATGACTCTCCGAATAAGTATCTCCACACGTATTTCTTGTATAGTTCCACTTTTACTTCTCCTATTCTTATTTCTAGTAGTCTGTTTCCTGTTGGTGCCTTGTCCTGGCTGTCTATTATTCCGTTAGTGTCCATGTCTTTGCTTAGTGGGTTTGTCTCTGTGTCTAATCTATGTATCCTATGGTTATATGGCATAAGTTTTACCCTGTAACTTGTATTGTCCTGGCTGGTAATGATGACTATATATAAAAACCATAAAATAGATTTTTAATGTAGGTCGTATCTTTAGGTGTGGAGAGTATTTGGGTGAGTTGTGTGGCTAGGGTAACTATTGATGTCCCGGATAGTCTCGCAGGAATTGTTGGGAGGAAGAATATACTGCTTATGGGACTGATACTAGCGGTACTAATAAGTAGGCTTATCGAATCTACTATCGATTGGGAGGAGCTTACTGAGGAGGATCTCGAAACGATAATGAGAATTGATGAGCTCGTGAAGGAGGGCATATTAAAGCATTATCAGGTAAGGGATTGATGAGATTCATTATAAATACTTCCGTGATTATTTCCGCCCTTATGAAGAGGAAGAGCCTTGGATTCTACGTCATCCTTAAGACGGAGCACGAGCTATATATTCCTGAGCATGCCGTGAATGAGCTTCTAGAGCACATTAGGGAGATTGAGGAGAAGAGCGAGCTCAGCGTTGAGGAGATATATCTTCGTCTTATCTTAATTGTTGGTAGACTCAATATTGTCCCGAGAGATGACGTCTTGAAATACATGAGGGAGGCTGAAAGGATAATAGGGCATCGCGATAAAAAGGATGTACCTTTTGTAGCGGCACTCCTAGCGATACATGGCGATGGTGTAGTATCGTATGATAATGACTTCGAGGAAATTGAAAAACATAGTTACCGATGGTTAAAACCAAGTGAGTTAATTAGGGGCAAAAAATGAGGCTTTAGACTAGAGTAGCTGATATGATGTAGTTTCCGCATTCATCCCATCAAAAGATTCAAAACTAGCAGCATTAGCACTACTAATGAAAATTTACGCACCCAAGTCAATAGTTATAGCTCTAACCGAAAACCCCAAAGACTTCTAGGAACTCATACAACTAGGCATAAAAAATTTGTGAAGGATATATTCGGCGACACGGGAGATGGTGAAGTCCACATAAACATAATATCAGCCATTAAAAAAGCCCCAAAAATGGAGATTGAGGATACTTAGAGCGATAATTGAGGGTATACGGGCAGAGCTACCACCACATGAGGAGGGCGAGGAGATATCGATTGGTGGGGAATGGGATGGTCACTGGGTGTTGGGGGTATTGGCGCTCCTGGAGAAGAGATGGAATGGGGCATTACTCCAGAGTCTCAACCAGCAATAGAGAAGCCCCAGAAAACCAAAAAATCCATCCAATCGCCTACAATTGCAACGAATGTTGTTGTCATAGGTATTATCTCCGTAACTCTCGTGCTACCCGGAGTACATAGACGCTATCTCGAATAACTAATATGGCATAATAACTTAAAAATCTGTGGAGGCTCAGGACATCATATTGGTATACCGGATGATTGTCATTGTGAATATTAGGTATATCACACCAATGCTCTGTTGAGCATAATGTTTAGATCTATAAGCTCCTTCTTCGCCTTTATTTTTTTCAGCCCCTTATTTAGTGTCCTGATACATGTTGGACATGCTGTTGTTATTATTTCTGCCTGTGTCTCAACAAGTTCTCTGGCCCTATCCATGCTCGCCCTTATGTGAAGTTTTGGGTTATACGCACTGACTAGGCCTCCCCCACCACAGCATTTCGCGAAATACTTGGTGTATCTTGGTTCAACAATGTCCTCTGCTATAGCCTCGATAAGTTTTCTTGGTTCCTCAACAAACCCAAATTTCCTTGATAGATCACATGGATCATGATATGTCACCGTCCCATAGACCTTTCCAAGTTTTATTCTCCCATTATCATATGCCTCAAATACCTCAATGACCGCATGTTTTATCTCTATGTCGAACTCCTCCACAAATTGTGGGTAAAGTTCGGAGAGAGCCGCGAAGCATCCGGGGCAGGGAGTAATTATTTTCTTGACCCCTCTATCCCTCCACCTCTTGTAGTTCTTCCTCGCTATTTCTTCAAACATCTCCCAGTTCCCAGTCAGGAAGATGGGGTAACCACAACAACCATCTATCTCTGGTATATATGATATACCAGTGCCAATTCTTCTTAGTAGGTGATAAGTGGTCTGCGTATATTTTGGGTAGAAATATGAATAGATACATCCCGGGAAAAATATCCTGTTGGATCCAGACCCGACATCCAGACCCTTTGCCCAAAGATATCTTTCTTCCTCAAACCCATGGGGATTACCATATCGCGACACTGAATCAATAACTCTCATCAGTGGTTTCGGTGTCTTATTTGCCAGGAAGATCTCCCTCCTAAATGAACTAAATATGTTTGTTGGGTAGAGGGCACATTTTGCATCACAGAACCCACATAGAAAGCAGTTAAATACTGCATCGACAACACTTTCATTCAAGTCTATCTTTTTTTCTAGGAATACCCTAGCAGTCAGCATCTTGCCTCTCGATGAGTATTGTTCGAACCCAAGTATCCTATATGATGGACATCCCTCCTGACAATAGCCACAGTGTGATCTATTACATGTATATATCTCATCCCTATAGTCCTTTAATCTCTTCGCCTCCATACCTACCCCCTCATCCTCCTATATTTCTCCTCAATCTCCTTTGGAAGCCTGAACTTCTTACCTGGATTCATTATCCACTTCGGATCAAAGATCTCCTTTACCCTCCTCATGTATTCTAATGCCTTACCATGCTCGTAATCCATAACATCAAGGAGCCTCCATGTATCCCCAATATATGTAGAGGATGTCCCATCAAGATCTACGGCAATCCTCGACATCTCTTTCACATAATCGTAGAACCTCCTCACCTCATCCTCGGAATCTCCAACGAACACTGCACAGCTTATGCTTGGTGATATACATCCAATACGTTCATTATATATGTTCATGCCAAGTATCCTTAGGCCATATTTTTCGACGGTCTCAACAAACCGCTTGTGGAGCTCCTCAAGCCTACCTGGAGGCACCCCAACATCCGCCGCCCCAAATTTTTTCTCCCTCTGTGAATCAGGCCACTTCTGCTTGAACGGATCAAACTTTAGGGTGTGTTTACTCTTCCACCATGACTCAACGATATCCCTCTCCCTAATGATCTTGCCTCCATAACTCTCAACAATCTTTCTAGCATAGTCCCTAGAAAACATCACGACATCTCTATCTCCCGATAGAGAGTAGAATAATATGGCTTCCGTACCCTCAGGAACCTCAGGGTCATGTCCATGCTTTAGCCTGTATGCATGTGTATAGAACTTGAGCCTATATTTATCATTAATGTTCACGGCATCGATCGGTAGACCCGCTGTCAACATTTTTCTCGCAGCATCAACCGCACTAGTGATTGATGGGAAAAATGCACCATCCACCCATCTATATTCTGGTATTGGAACAACACGGAGTGTTGCCTCAGTAATAATGCCCAGTGTTCCCTCCGAACCGACAAGCAGGGAATGTAGTTTTAGTCCTGATGATGAACAGTATGCTTTTCTGTATCCGACCCTAACTATATCTCCCGTACCAGTAACTATTACTGCTGAAAGTAGGTGATCTATCATTTTGCCCCACCTTATGCCGAATGTGGAGTCATTATCGCATGCTATTGCCGCTCCAACCGTGGATGTTGGTTTTGATTCTGGATCATGGGGGAGCCATAGGCCATATTTCTCCAACTCATCATTAAGTGCCTTTATTGTTATTCCCGTCTGAACCGTAACCGTGTAATTTTTGGTATCAACCTCAATTATCTTATTCATACCCTTTGTGTCTATGATGACCCCACCATAGAAAGGTATCGCTCCACCACCCATCCCAGTAAGTCCAGCAACGGGTGTTATTGGGACACCATACTTATTGCATATCTTCACAACCTCAGATACTTCTTCCGTACTTTCTGGCCTGACAACCAAATGGGGAAGTATCAGTTCCTCAGCTGGACGGGGAGACCAATCCCTAGAGTAGGCTGCTAGGGTAACAATATCACTCTTAACTTTTTCTATGCCTATAGAATCAGCAATCTCCCTCTTTAATGCTTCCCAATCAACCAACACAGGTCACCCAAGAAAAAAATAAAATAAAAAACAAAAGGACGGGTATGAAGATATGACTAGATACTTCCCTCTAGTGATGCCCTCATGCGCCCACCAAGGTATGTTTCTAGTGTTGACCTATAAATTCTTGGTTATGCCTACCAAAAGTGCTGGGTTGTCCACCATGTTTTTCTCAAGCATCCATAATAGTATATAGAGTGCCATCGTCTAATGTACTCCAGAAATATTTTTGTTTATATATCCTAAATCCCTATAGTAAGATTGATGTTTGATGGTTGTCTTACTTGCGGATGGTCGTGAAGGTATCTAGTAAGGGCCAGATAGTAATCCCAAAGGAAATTAGAAGGAAATTAGGCATAGGTAAGAACTCCATACTTAGGCTCCGTGTGGTAGGGAAAAAAATAATCTTGGAGCCCGCCCCCGAGCCACCGGATGATATATTTGTTGAGGCTGGAGAGAAAATTGTTGATGAGGCCCTAAGGGAGGCGAAGAGAGATGAGAAGATACTCCGCTTGCTGAGGGATCTCGGTATTGAAAGCTAGGATAGCCCTCGATACTAGTGTCATCATAGAATATATAGATAAGGCGGGGCCATGGCATAGGTTTGCGAGAACAATATTTAGCGAGATAATACATGGACATGCGATAGCATACATCCCAACAATTGTCCTATCGGAGGTATTTTATGTAGCTAAGAGAATTTATGAGAGAACAGGGATTCCTAATTCTAAAAGAAAAGCCATAAAACTAGTAAAATGGCTGTATCAACACCCAAACATAAGGGTAATCGGAAGAGGTTTCAGAATAATTCTTTTGGCAGGATTGATAAAAGCGAAGTATCATCTCGCATTATCAGATTGCTATGTTCTCGCCCTAGCAAAACTCCTTAGAGCCAAGCCAGTATTTAGAAAAAAGGAGAGAGAAATGCTAAAGCACATAGATAGATTGAGAAGGCTATATGGAGTAATCTTTCTTGACGACTATTAGCTAAAGCTTACCCTCAGAATAACATCGCATAGGGTTTAACAAGTATGCTATATCTAGAAACCATTGACCTCCTCCCCAACAATGAATTGCGGGGAATCCTAAGATTCCCCAGCGGGGAGGTTTGGCCACCCTCTACCGAGCTCATATCATCGCATCGGTAGAGTGGCCTGGGCCGGGCCATCGGCCCGTTAGGGCTATCCCGCAGATGCGGGATTCACCCGTATGTTTTCCTCTTTTCCGCCTCTATGTGCCCGCTTTCTTCGCCATTTTTTTTTTGGCGGGCTTCATCATCCCAATATTTTTTAATGTTTTATTAATCTATGTGTATTGGGTTGTGACATTATCCATATCATTCATTCTTGGTGATATCCCATTTAAAAAGTTAAAACACTATATCATTATTATTGAGGCATTAGTTAGCGAGCGGGTATTCGGTGGAGGCTCCATGAGTTTTGGTGTTGTGTTAAGATTTAGGCAGAGGGCCAAGAGATACTTAGATTCTGCTAGAGATAATTTTGCGAAGGGAAGATATGATGTCGCTACTTTGGAATCAGAGATCGCGGCTTAACTACTCATTAAGGCATATATAGCGTATCGGGGTTATGCGGTTCCAAGAGTTCATCATGTTAGGGAGCTCATATCCATCATAATAAACAATAAGCTTTGTTCGGAGGATGTAATAGATAAGTTAAGAGATTTCGTAAAGAAGTATCGGAAAGAACTTATAATCCTCGAGAGAGCGAGAGAGGCCGGTCAGTATGGGTTCGCAGATATTGACGAAAATGAGGCCAAGATTAGCCTAGAAATTGTAGATAAAATCTTCAAGCTTTTTGAGGAAATATGGTGATAGCTTTGGTGATGACCCTAGACATGGCAGAAAGAAAACAAATAATCAAAGATACCATACTAGTTCTCTCCAAATTTACATACATAAAGGAGATCTACCTGTTCGGCAGTATGCTGGATGGAAAAATAACGGCCGCGAGCAATATAGATCTCCTAATAATTGTTGATAATATAGACCCAAAAAAAGCATACCTAGAAATAGCCATAGCTCTCGAGGATAGACTGAAGGAAAAAGCATACATCATCGATCTCCACGTGATTAGTAAGCAAGCGATTAATGAACTACTACCTAGACAACTCCTCAAGAGAGCCAAAAGAATCCTCAAAAGAAATTCTACATAGATAGGCTGTATAAAGCACGGTGAATAGTCTCTTATCCAAACCACAACAAAGGATCTATTGAACCACACACCAGTTCCACATCCAACTTAAGCACTACTGGTGAAAAATCTGGACAGTATCAAAATAAAAAACAGTAGAAGATCTCTGACTTTACAGAGAACTGTTCGTATGTTTTACCATGAAGGCAGATCGCTAAAATATATTTCGCCTTCTCTTACGGGCCTTTCGAAATTTTTTTGGCATTATACATGGACACCACAAAAACCAGTTAGGGAAACAGTAAACACCAAGATATATTTGAAGTCTTGGGGATGATACTTAGATAATAAATATAAGGCAAAAGCAGGATAAAAATTGTTGACTCATGGAATATAGACCCAGATCTTCCTCATGAGCTCCAGTTTCCTGCATAGTTCAAGTCTATCACTACTAAATGACCTCTCCTCATCAAATACAAGTAGGACAACATATTGTCTCCCATAGGTATGGTTTCTAGAGGTGTAGCAACAGTAGAACCCTATAAACTTTGCGTCTTTTTCCCAGTATCTGGCTATCCACTCGATCCTAGCATCCGGCTCCCCCAAGATATCTAGGATCTCTCTGAAAAAACCGAAGATCATAATCATATTATTAGCGATATTCTTCATAAAGTCCTTATGGTCATAATGTACGATATAGAAGTAATCATCACGTCTGGAGTACAACCAGATTTTTCCCTTTCCCTCCTTCACCACTACCTCAATGTTTAATGATGTGAAATACTGCACCTAAGCCACCATACTAGACTATTGAAAATCCAATATTAAGTGCTATAGACACTACTGGAGAGACAATCCCTGCCTCCTTAGCATATATAGTGCCGTGTTATTGGGGACTATAAAAGCTATTTTTCGATAGAGAGATTGAGTCATCCACACATATGAATGAAATGGTAATACTAGTGATGACCATGAGGGAAATCTACGCATATACTATATATGCTGTCTTCTCAGTGATTTCTGTGCTATACTTCATATTTCTTGCTGGTCTTACGGATATTGTTATGGAATACACACTAATGGTTCTTGTCGTAATAATGAGGTTCTTGGCTGGGTTTGGTATTATTGGAATGTTCTTTGTTGCCACAACATACATCTTTAAATACGTACCAAAGGACTATAGGAGAGGAAAAACATCACGCTTCCTAGTAAGGATATTCATAGTGATCATCATTATCGGAAGCGTGGCCATGCCGGTGTGGTCAATAGCTAGTCTTCTCCTTAATGTGGCTAGAACGAACCTCCTTGGCTTCCTCATAGGCATATATTCATTCATACTCACAATGTATATTGTCCCCGTGTGGAGAGAGAAGATACCTATTGATGAGAGGAGTTTCTCCAAGGTGTTGGATATGTTGGGAGCCCTAAAGAGGAGGATAAAGAAGGCGTACTATAGGTACTTTACTAGGGATCTACTAAGGGCATACTCGGTAGACTTCCTATATCTAAAGGCTAGGCTGGACGATATGAGACTAAGAACCGCATGGAAAGTATTGCCAGTACTAATGATAGTGTCCATATCGATACCACCAACAATACCAATAATGGCATTATCCTCATGGAGAATCATGAAGGATAGATACACATGGATCGATAAGATATTCTTCATTGCTACGACACTCATAGTGGCAACATATGTATCCATCACAGCTTTGGAGGGAGAAATAGCAGTACTCATGTGGACAGTACCATATGTGGTGGGGGCAATATTATCGCTGATAATGTTTATGGATTCGCTAATAGTACTACTAAGGTAGTTACAAAAATACGAATTTTTGTGATGCTTGATGCTTCCTGATATTGTATTGGTCTCTATCTCCCAAGTCTTTCCTTTATCTCTCTTTTTATCCATGCTGTTATTCTTTCTGCGTCGCTTCCAGGTATTAGTGTTTTTATGTCCTCCGCTAGGTTTGTTGCCCTCATTTTCACGAGCCATCCTTCGCCGTATGGATCCTTGTTTATTAGTGTTGGATCCTCATCAACTTTCTCGTTTACCTCGAGTATTTCGCCGCTTACCGGGGCTCTCAGTCTCCCAACCCATTTCCCACTCTCCATTGTTGCGAATACTTCTCCTCTCTGGTATTCCTCACCTTCCGATGGTAGTTCCACGAAGTCCAACTCTCCTGCTTCCTTAGCTCCGAAGTCATCAACACCTATTAGAACCGTATTTTCCTCCAGGATTTTTACCCATAGGTGATCCTCCTCATGATAATATAGATCCTCGGGGAATTCATACTTCTCGACCTTCATATGACCCACCAAGATACTTTCCTTCCGATAATCTACTTAAAAATGTTTTTTGTTGTTAATATATAGTTCCCTTGGTGTGTCATAGTGATATATTATGTCACTATAGTCGACATGTCTGAGGAGACCGGGATTAGTAGGTGGGACTATATACACCCCGAAACCCCCTCCACGCTCTTCGAACACCTAAAGGAGGTCAGGGACTACATCCCACCCATGACATACGGTATTGTTAGTGTCGTATCGAAAGACCTCTTCGGGGACAGGTTGCGGAGGATGGAGTTCTCGGATATGCAGATAATCATAGGAAAAATAGGGGTTGATGGAAGGGAGTATTATGTGTTCTTTATTGCGGATATTAGGGACCACCACAAGGCTGTCTGGAGGACATTCATGGAATTCTTTAATGAAGAGAAAAAGTCATTTGAGAGAATTCTGAGTATGGAGATCGTCGATGTCGCAGAGATGGAGAGACTTAGAAACGCATTCTCAGCTTTTCTTGTTGACAGGTATAGGAAGAACCCAACATTCGGAGCTAGAGATATGAGGAGCCTCCTCTTTAGCTTCATGATATCCATGTTGGCGATGGGGCTCCTGGCACTGCTAACATGGTACCTAAATCATGTATATGGCTTCATAAATAGGCAGGAGTACTGGTTGACATTCACATATATTATCATCGTAATGCACTTTATACTGCCAGGACCAATAATAGGTTATATTACGCAATATAGGAAGCATTCCGAGATCATATGTATCACAAGCGGTATCCTATGGGCCCTCATAATATCGTGGATCTACCATGATATCCTCCAATTGGGCATATGGAACTCATTCCACATAGAGGTCGGACCACTAGTATTCTATACATTTGCCCTAATATCTGGTCTAATATATGGTGCCGCACTCATGGTCTCAACAATACCATTCGCATGTATGTTTGAATGGAAGTACTTGACCACACCACGAGAAATCCTAATCGGTAGAAAATTTGAGAAGAAAAAAGAAGAAGAAACAGTCCAGGTGGCCGAGGAGACGGGGGATGAGGATCAGGGTCTTGGTCAAGCCTAACGCCAAGAGATCGAGAATAGAGAGCAGAAATGACATATATATTGTCTATGTGGATGCTCCCCCAGCAAAGGGAAAGGCAAATAAGAGACTTATAGAAATACTTTCAAAACACTTTGGTATACCGAAATCAAGGGTAAGGATAATCCATGGACACCACTCTAGGGAGAAGGTTGTGGAGATTCTCTAGTTCAGCGAAGCTCAGCATCATCATTGGTCAGGCCTCCCATTTCATCATTACCGTTTGAATTTCTTATATCCATATTAACTAAGAATATTTTTGTGTTTAAATGACTAGTGGAATGATGAGAAGGCATTTGTCGGAGATAATGAAGATTGCTCCCGCATCTGACCTACATTATTGATTCAAAGATCGCCATTATTATATTATCGGCGATACGCTCCATTGTTTCTTTCGATGTGGATACTTTCATCCTCCAGTATTTGTCATATGTCAATATCTTATCCACATCCAAACCAATGTATACGCCCCCGGTTATTCTAGCAGTAAGCATCAGTAGCTTCGTTGGGGATATAAAGATCGCACTTCCCCACTTCTCGATGTGCCACGGGTTCACAGCTATGATCCTTATACCTTTCCTCCCCAAGAGTTTCGCTATAGCTAGGACATCCGCCTGAGCCTCTGAATATATTTTTTCCCTCAAGGCACTATCTACTGGTCTTTCCAGCGGAATGTTGGCTAGGCCATCAGACACGAGTAGTATGCGTGCTATTGCGTCTGGATGCTTTATTCTTTGAGAGATTAATAGCCTATGGGCTAACAATAATCCTTTGGCTAGTGGGGTCCTCCCAGAGAACTCAATATTGAACATCCCACCGATAAGCTTATTTATATTTGTTGTTGGGTAGGTTATTACCTCTGCCCTGTTGCCGTGGCATGTTATGAGTCCCACCAGACTTCTCATCCTCCAAGCGATCTTCTGGAATTTGAATAATACGCGAATTATTATGGGTATGAATGTCCGCATACTATCACTGGCATCTAGGACAATAATCATTAATAATCTGCGTTTACCACATCTAAGCTTTATCCTTATGTCCTCCGGGAGAATAGTCCTATTGTGTGGGTCCCTCTTCACGGAGTTTAGTATTGTGGGTATTATCGCTATATCACTATATCTACCATGGGGGATCCTGTA
Source organism: uncultured Nitrososphaerota archaeon (assembly GCA_964628995.1). GTDB lineage: Archaea > Asgardarchaeota > Njordarchaeia > Njordarchaeales > Panguiarchaeaceae > Panguiarchaeum. The sequence continues at coordinate 11,663 of CAZVPA010000031.1, forward strand.
GGTGATGACATGCCCTCTACTGCCATATGCCGATGTCCTCGGAATCCCATGGAGGCTTCCATCGGCGTATATCCTCCTATGGGAATACTGGATCCTTGGGTATCCTGTTGGCTCAGGGATATCCTCTATGCCCATCATCCCAGATATCCTTAATGGTTCTGCTTTTGGATATACTAGGTGTTTTATTGGGATACTAGCTAGGCCAAACCTATCACTCTGTACTTTAGCATAGGAGGAATACTCCACATCTGGCTCTACATTTAGGCTGTGTGGAGCAACTATCCCTAGGTGTGTAAGTAGCTTCATTCTGAGGAGCGACCTCAGAACCCTCCTTTTCCTTGTCTCCTTCTCCAGTTTTTTCGCCTTGTCGGAGGCGTCCCACTTTAACCATTGGAACCTACTAGACTTCTTGGGTAACCTTGTGGGTGCCTTCGTGTCCTGTTTTCTTACACGAAAAAAATCCTGGCTCTCCATCTTGATTTTTTGTTTTTCTCCAAGCACCACTGGTTCTCTCATTGTTGATGCGAGATAATCAGTGGTCTTCTTTCCTACCAATTTTACCTTTATTTTGAATTTCGCCTTCACACTTTTTACTGCTGATACGAATGCATCATTTATTTCTTCCAACTTTGGTGGTTCAAGAAGACCCCCTTTGCGTGTACGGTGAATGAGAGCCATATATGACGCTATGCGTACATCATCCGCAATAACTTCCTTCCTACCATCAAGCGCCGCAAGCGCCATTGATGTCCGGGCGATTACTATGTCTGGTCTATGCCCATCGACCTCTAGGTTCGTACAGAGACTCGCGATGAGGTATAGTATGTGCTCTGGTATTTTAACCTCATTGATTATTCTTCTTGCATATTCTATCTTTCTCCTCAATGCTTCCTGTTGCTGTTTGTACGCCTCAATAAATTTCTTAGGGTTTCTACCAAACTCTATGTTCCTCTTTATGATCTCCACTCTCGCTTCAGGTTCCCTAATTCCAGAGATATCAACACAGAGTGCCAATCTATCCAGTAATTGTGGTCTCAGATCCCCCTCCTCAGGATTCATAGTCCCTATAAGTATGAACCTTGCTGGATGGGAAATACTAATGTTTTCCCTTTCAACATAATTCCAGCCCATCGCCGCAGCATCAAGGATCAGGTCGGCTATATAATCTGGTAATAGGTTTATCTCGTCGATATATAGGATATTCCTATTCGCCCTAGCCAAAATTCCTGGCCGAAAAGCCCTTATTCCTTCCCGTAGCACTTTCTCGATATCGATTGTTCCAACAACCATGTCCTCCGTGGCCCCTATAGGTAGGTTAACTATCCTCATCCTGACCCTCTTTATGGGTAGTTTTTCGCCCCTCTGAATCCTCTCCCGACATAGTGGACACATATTTTCAATATCATGTGGATCACAGTTAAATGGACAGTCCGCAACAACATCAATTGGGGGTAACAGGTCGGCGAGGGCCCTCACAATAACGCTCTTACCAGAACCCTTCTCCCCCCTTATAAGTAATCCCCCTATTTTTGGGTTTACGGCAACCGATAGTAACGCCAATTTCAGCAGATTTTGCCCAACAAACGCCGAGAATGGTAATGTTGGTGCCACATATTGTTCATTCTGCATGTAGTCACCTAAGGAATAAGAGAAAATTATGAGAAAATTAAAGGTACTATATTTCTGGTATGGCTGGTTCCTTTCTTCTTCATATGTGTGGCTTGGCTATATGTATTTCTGCTGGATTAATTATTGGGACGTATAATAATTCTCCATTATCTATTTCCTTCCAAACGAGAGGTTCTCCTATACCTCTCCTACTAGTCTTGTCGGCTAGAGGCTCTGAGCTTATATATAGTGTTACTGTATCTTGGTGCCTATTCTCAGTATGGGCATAATATAGGGTATATTTATCTGCATCTTTCTCCCCATAGTATAGTCTTAGCGCGTATAGATACTCCTGTCCTCCAAGTATAAAATTGACCGCTGTGTAGCTCTCAATTATGCCACTATGCAATATGTCTTCCAATGCACCAATAATATCGTTGGGCTCTCTTCCTCCACGCTTCCTGAAAAAGTAGACTAGTAATCTAAAGAATATCTCGCTGTCCGTCCCATAGCTACTGAGCTCTTCGGAGTGCCCAAAGAATCTTACGGATCTATGCTCGCTATCCCACCTGAGTTTTGAGCTATCAAATATTATGTGGCCATTGTGTGCGAAGACGTATAATTTACCATTAACTCTGGCCATATATGGATGGTTGTTCTCTCTTCTCAGCCCCAGAGGAGAGTGGAGTGGAAATGTAGATTTCCGTGCGTGAAGCACATATACCCTACTTCTAAGCCTTAGTGCTAGTTGTCTCAGTTTCTGTGATACCCAAAAGGGGTCCGTATCTTTCTCGATATGCCATCCATCATCGTCAATCCATGCTATACCACATCCATCTCCATGGCACTCATGCTTCTCATAGCACAATCTTTTAAGTGTATCACATACCACGTTATACATTCTGCCTATGGGCTTACTATCACTCAATAGTATGCCCAATAGGCGACACATATCCTAGGACCATGAGTTAAGCACTACCATCCTAAAGATGAATTATGGTATTTTAATAGGAACAATATATAGGGAGAATATTCATGGATATCGACACCAATAGGGCCAATATTATATCCTGTTGGTGATCATGGTTTTGTATTACTGTTCTTCTCACCCTCGGACCGATCTTTCATAGAGCCTAACATATTTCGGGATTATATTGTCCGGGTGGAATATTAGTGCTGTTTCCCTCGCTTTTTCACCCATTTCTTCCCGTAGTTCATCCGACGAGAATATCTTCTCAATATACCGCTTGGCTTCGATAATCGTATGGAACTTAAAGCCGTTATCCCCATGCGAGATATACTCGTTATGCCCCCCCATGAAGTAGGATACTACTGGCACTCCCTGAGCCATAGCCTCCATTACCGCCAGCGGTAAGTTATCAAAACTACTAGTGATTATGAAGCATCTTGCGGATCTAAGGAGACTTATGAGCACCTCGTCACTAATGAAACCCGTAAATGTGACATTTGGGGGGGATACGCGCTTTAGATGTCTCAGTAGAGGGCCTCTACCAACGATTACAAGTCTATGTTTTAGTCTTTTGAATAGACCTATCAGCATTTGTATGTTCTTCTCATAGCTTATCCTCCCAACCCAGATGGCGTATCCCCCCGTTTCTAATTCGTCGAAGTAATACTCAGCTCCTTTCGGAGGGGCATCATAGAATTTCCTATCCAGCGGATTTGGAATCTTAACAAACTTATGGACAAACGATCTGGTCCCAACATACCCCAGCAATACTCTAACCGCATACATCGATGGAAAAATGATTGCGTTGGCCCGTCTAATAGTGTTGTTTATGATTACCCTATCAAACCAGGAGACAATCCCAGCAAAGACCCCAAATTTCTTATCTATATACCCATTCGTAAGCGTATGATATGTCAGAACAATAGGTGGTCTCATCCCCGTACTCCAACATGTGATTCGGATTAATGACGTAACAACATAGGGGGAATGGGCATGAATTAGAAGTTCATCATTATTCCCTAGTACCTCATGAATCAACCTTCGTGATGCTATCCCCCCACAAATGATCTCAGGAACCTCCATACCGGAATATAGAACCGACAATTTAACTGATCTGACCAATAGTTTGTTTCTTTGAGAGTCCCTCCTCATAACGTATGCTACATCTAGGGAGGCCGGTGCCATCAATGAAACCCTAACGCCATATCGTGGGAGCTCCTTCACCAAGGTATCTACGACCCTAGTCACACCACATATGAATGGGTGGTACACATCAGTGGCAAGCAGTACGTGGAGCATTCCCCCCACTTGTAACTAATGTACTCTTGGCTCAAATAAAAATAATGAAAAATCCAAAAAAGGAACAACATCAACCTAGTTATCCTATCTATACACAAAAATAGGAATATATTATAGGATACATACGTGTATTCGTCGTATCCACTAATATGAATTATAGAGATTGAGTGGCCACCCTGGAAGAAGATTTAGTCTTCTCTTTTGGCCTCGCAGTATAATATAGTAGGAGACCTATCAGCACGACAATCCCCGTTGAAACCCATATTATCCAATCCATAAAGCTTGTAACGATGAAGATTCCTGTTAATATAGCTCCTATTATTGGTAGGACAATAGGCTTTACTTTGAATTCTCGCTTTATTTCTGGTGCCCTATATCTAAGTATCACGACAGCAATATTTATCAGAATAAACACTATTAGGCATGCTAGACTCGCGGTCTTTCCGACAAGATCTATCAATGGGTACTCCTCCCCACCTATACTGATTACCTTCCATCCAGTAACCTCTGGAAGAAACTCCGTTATTACCAATAGGAACACCGCTATAATCCCAGAAATCATGACAGCATAATGTGGTGTTTTCCGTGTCTCATGAACCATGCCTATTCTCCGCGGAAGTATGTCCTCACCGGCAAGCCCGTATATGAGCCTAGAGCTTGACACTAGGAACCCCAGCACAGTATTGCTAGTGGAGAACAAAGCAATTGCTGCTAGTAACAGAAAAGCTGGCCGCCAAGCAGCCCTAGCGGCATCCGCTAATGGTGCGGGTGATGCCGCTAGTTCATCTGAGGGGAGAAGACGCACGACGGATACCGCCACCAAGAGATATAGAGACGAGCATATCAACAAGGCCAAAATTATGGCCTTGGGGACAGTTTTTCTAGGCTCCTTCGCCTCCTCCGCCAGTGTAGGCTGAAGCTCAAAACCTGTGAAGGCAAAATAGAATACTGCTGCCCCCAGAAATACAGCTAGTACTGGATCTATAGGGCTCTTTATGTCTAGGTATGAGACATTTGCCCTCTGTGGGAATAATAGTCCTAGTAAGCATACTATTATAAGACCCGTTGCTTCAATGAATGTGAATACCGCTATGAGCGTTCCAGATTCCTTTATCCCATACCAATTTATGAAGGATAGGATAGCGATGAGTAGTAGTGCGATTATTAGAATCCATCCCTCAGCCATGCCAAAGATCTTGATGAAATATCCAGCAAAACCAAGTGCGGCTGTGGCGGCACCAGCAATACCCTCAAATGCAATAAGCCAACCAGCAAGGAAACCTAATATCCTATACCGAGGAAATGTATGCTCAATATATGTGTGGGAGCTTGACGCCTTTGGGAACATTGATGCGAATTCCGCGTATGAGAGCCCTGTGAGCAATGCTATTATGGTCGCGAATAGTACTGATATCCAGATGGCATCCCCGACATATCCAGCAACTCTCCCGACCAGTGCATATATTCCAGCACCCAATATAAGGCCCACACCAAATAGTGTTGTGTATCCTAGCCCCAGTTCTCTCTTGAGTTTCGATTCTTCAGACATCAGAAACACCACTATAGTACTCTAAACTTCACTTAAAACTGTGGTGCTGGTTGTTGGTTCTTGATGGTGGTATATGTTATCTGCAGGCCATAGTTGCTTTATTAATGTTGCGTCTTATCATCATTTTTAAGGTGATTTTTTGATAAATTAATAAGATATGGAAGTATGTATTGGTGTTTCTTATGAGTATTGATGATGTCGATATAGCGATTTTAAGGTTATTACAGAAGAATTGTAGGCTTCCCCTGCAGGAGATAGCGAAGCATGTTGGGAAATCTCCTGGAACGGTAAATTATAGGATTAAGAGATTATTTAGTTTGGGTGTACTGAAGAATTGCATAGCTGTTATTGATAGGGAGAAGCTTGGTTTTGAGTATAATGTAATCATAATGGTTAGGATAAAGCCCAATATGCTTGGTAAGCTTGAGGAATTCTTGGGGGAGAGACGCGAGGTACTTATGGCCTATGCGGTTACTGGTCACTATGATATATGTATGGTTGCGGTTTTTAGAAACGAGAAACACTACCTAGAGTTCATGGAAACACTTCATGGGACTGGATATGTTACAGAAACAACAACATTTGTCGTTGTGAAAAGGATAAAGGAGAGCTTGGAGGCCCCCATATAGTAATATATCTTTGGTATTTTTCTCCGATTTTTATATGATGAATATCTATTTGACTTGATGGGTATCCCCTTGGTGTTACTTTGTGCCTGATTCAGTAAGTATGTCTGATATAAGAAAGATGAAATCTCGGCTTGATGATTGCGTGGAATTTCGTGATAAGGTAAGCTCCTTTGTATCTCAACTCTCGGGGGAGATCAGCGAGATAGAGAAGGGAATTGAGCCAACAGCAGAACTCCAGGAAAAAATAGAAAAAGCGAGGGAACTACTCACTGAACTAACAAAGAGGATCGATCAGATGGAGGAATTCATCAGAAAGGATAGATCAATACTTGAGTCGATGAGGGTGATGGTATTAATAAGGAAGATATCCTCAATAATTGGTGGTTTCCTTTTGTTCCTAGGCGGTGTATTGTTGACTCTAAGCATCCTCTTCGTCTCGAAGATATTGATCATCTCGTTCTCTGAGTCCATCCAGATCTTCATAGGTAGCCTCCTCCTATTTACTAGCATCATTATGCTTATTTCTGGAGCAATACATTCAGCAGCTTAGGAGACCCGTATGGAGGATCAAAAAAGTATTGGCCTACTCGGTGCGGTATCCATAGGTATTGGGGGAACGATAGGCCCAAGCATGTTTGTGATCCTTGGCTTTGCCGCCAGCATGGCACACTACTATGTGTTTATATCCATAATTCTGGCCGGGATAATAGCCCTAGCAATAGGCCTCATATATGCTGAGCTGGCAACAACATTCCCAGAGATGGGTGGGGGTTACTTCTATATCAGGGAGGCATTTGGAGGCTTCATATCATTCTTTGCAGGCTTCTCCCTCTGGATTGGATACATGGCCTATGGTGCAGTATGTGCGCTAGGGTTCGGATACATACTCGCGACGTTTTTCCCCATAGATCCTCTAATCCCAGCGGTAATAATAGTTGTTTTATTCTTCATTACGAATATAAGGGGAGCAAAGGAGAGTATTGGGATACAACAATTACTCACAGTTATACTCATCCTATCATTCCTACTGATAATAGTGGCTGGGTTCACAAATACCCATGCAACACCCCCAAAAGAATCAATATTGGGGAACATGGCTGGTATTTTCCGGGCTGCCGCTTTCCTCTCAATAGCATTCTTTGGTTTCGAACCAATAGGTGTGTTGGCTGGAAGAATAAGAAACCCCGGTAAAATAATCCCAAGGGCAATACTATTATCACTGATATCATGTATTCTGATATATACACTAACCGCATATGTCTCCGTAGCCACAGTTGGCTGGATATCCTTATCTAAGACAGCAACTCCACTCTCACTAGTAGCATCTAGGCTCCTTGGCAGTAATGGTTTCGTAATTATTGGTATCGCTGGAATATGTGCCACGGTATCGTCTCTCAATGTTGCGATGTCTTCTGGAGCGTATGTCCTCTATGCTATGGCCAACGACTACTTTTTCCCTAGGAAGTTTACCGAGTTGCATCCTAGGTTTGGGACCCCCGTCAATGCATTCATCGTAACCTTTATCTTTATGGAGCTATTCATCCTATCTGGTATGGTCGAGTATATTACCCATGTCACCGATTTTGGTGTCCTCATAGCCCTAGCCATGGTGAGCCTCGCTGCACTCAATCTGAGAATTAAGAGGGTTAGTGTGAAGAGAGAGTTCAAAGCTCCCATGTTTCCAGTCCTCCCCCTACTAGTTTCCATACTTGTGGTGGCACTGGCCTTTATCCTAGAATTCAGCGCGATAATCTTATGGCTGGGCATGCTCCTCGGTGCATCCATTGTCTTCCTCCTAAATCACTTAACGCTTGAGAAGAGAAAATATGTACTTAGTGGCTTCCTCCTCGCGTCAGCATTCCTAGCAATCTTTGCCATAAAGATCGTGTGTTTCTCCACGGAGACCCCAACACTAAGGAAAATAATTCTCATAGTGGATATACTCCTAATCCTAGAGGTAATCGTGTTGGGGATAGCGTCCGTTATTCTTCTCTATCCAGTACAGGCCCTAATACTTTACTTCAGAGGGAAGAAGCGGGAAATACTACCAGAGATACCGAGAAAGATAAGCATATTTTCGGAGATTGTTGACGACACCATAGGTATTCTACTAGTAATATTTGCCGCCCTAAACATGATATTCTTCTATGGGCTACTACACGGTTTCATCAAAATATCCGCAGACATAGTACAGGCGGAGGCAGTATTTAAGTCATTCCTAATGATAGTCCTGGTAATGTCTGGAATATTCGAAGCGATCGTGGCACTATTCTTCATCAAAAGAAAAAGCATACTTCAAATATCTAGAATATAGATGGCTAAACCACACTAAAGAATAGCCATCAGGGAAAACTCTCCATAAGCGTGATTTGCGACGTGGATCTCTCAGTCGATCTCTCTTATATTTTTTATTCCCCTCAATCTTTTGGGATCCCTAAAGTTTAGATAGGCTACTGTGTCCGCTAGGCACAGCTTATCTGTCTTTTCCACATAAACATTCTCCAACCGGAACACTTCCTCAAGAATACCCATGTATCCTTCAAACTCTCTATCCGCATAAACAACATCTATCGGCCAATAACCAACATCCCTCAAGTGATTGGCTATTTTGTATAGCTCTGACCTCAGAACATTCCTCCATAATCGAGCCTTATTCTTTCTTCCCCCAAAAGAAATAGCCCTAACCTTAAGATGGATCAATGCCCTAACACATACAGCATAACCATTGGTGGCGATGAATTTTAATACATCATTAATTATCTTTTCTCGCTTATCACGAGGAATACCAGCGATATGGGAACAATATATCCTTGGAATACTACGAACAACAACAACAGCAATAAATTCCCAGGAACCACTAGTA
>CAZVPA010000032.1:0-20566 GCA_964628995.1 uncultured Nitrososphaerota archaeon
CCACTTGCTACATAAGGCGGTTATGTGGAGTCTTAATGTAAAATTCGGAATTGCCCTTTGTAGTTCCCTTCTGCTACCCATATGTCGAAAATCCATAAAGGTGAGTCAATAAGTTGGAGAGAGAACTCAGAGAAACTAGAAAAAACACCATATCCGTCTCGATGGAAACATTGATGGATGATCTTATAATCACACCCCCAAGACATTATTCCCACAGAGCCAGATGGGGGTCTTATTTGTGGATTTTTTTAAGCATTCCGCATGCGGCCTTGTCTCCCTTTCTACATGCTTCCTCTAGATATTCTATTGCCTTGCCCCTTCTTCCATCCTTCAGGTATGCTAGTCCGAGTTTTCTTATGGTTTCTGGAGAACCACTCAGCTCTACCGCCGCTCTATAGTGCTCTATTGCGTCTTCGTATAGGCCTTTCTCGTAGTATATGTCTCCAAGGATTACGTAGATTTTGGGGTTATGTATGTTTATTTCGAGTGCTTTTCTGAGGCATTTTATCGCCATGCTGTGGTTTCCAATCGCCCTGTAGGTCTGACCCATGTTTATCCATGCCTTCGTATAGTTTGGATTTATTTCTGTGGCTTTCTTGAAACATCTTATTGCTTCCTCGTATTCCCTTAATGCTTTGTATGCTAGGCCAAGATTATTCCATGCCTTGTGGTTTTGTGGCGACAAATCTATTGATTTCTTGAGGCATGCTATTGCGTCCTTAAGTTGTTTTGATTTTAGATATACAACCCCCAAGTTATACCAGAGCGATGCGTTATTTGGCTCTATACTGAGTGCCTTTCTATAGTACTTTACCGCCTCCTTTACTTTCCCTGTGGAGTAATATACATCAGCTATACCCTTTATCGCTATTACTGATTTGTTATTAATGCTTAGTGCCCTTCTATACCATTCCAACGCATCGCCATATCTCTTCAGTAGATATAGTATTCGGCCCATCCCGCATATAGCATCCTCGTTTTCTGGGTCAACCGCCAATACCCCTCTCAGGCATTTCTCGGCCTCCATATATGATCCAGACTCACGGTATAGGTCTGCCAGACCTAATAACGCATCAATATCATTCGGTCTTACTTCTATGATTTTGTTGAGCCATCTTATTGCGATCTCTTTTTCCCCAGTCTCCATATATAGTTTTGCTAGGGACCACATTATTTCTATGTTTTTTGTGTCAATACTGATAGCTCTACTCAAATATCTCTCGGCTTCCCCATATTTCTTCTGCCTCCTAGATATCTCCCCAACTATGTAGAGCGCCCGACTATCTGATGGATTTATCTCTAGTACATTAATACAACACTTCTTTGCTTCCTCAAGTTCTCCGTCCTCCATCAGTAGGTCCGCGAGCAATGTCCATGCATCCACAAAATACTTGTCTATCTCTACAGCCTTCCTAAGATGTATTACTGCCTCTTTCCGCATTCCTTTTTCTATATATAATTGAGCGAGCTCATATCTTATTTGCGCATAGCCTATTCCTCGCCTTACTGCCTCCTCGAGACATTCTATCGCCCTATCCTTCTCACCTTTAGACATATATAGCTTGCCTAGGTAGTACCATATGGTTGGCATGTTTGGGTTTTTCTTTAGTGCCTCCGTATAGTACTTGATCGCGTTGTCATAGTCCCCCTTGACATAGTAGATATTACCTATATTCGATATTGCTTCCGCAAAGTCTGGTCTCAATTCTACTGCCTTCATGTAACATTTGAGCGCCTCATCCAGTTTCCTTCTTATATAGTATGCGTTTCCTAATGAGTTCCACAGTTCAGGTGATTTATTGTCTATCTCTAGTGACCTCCTATAGTAGTTTATGGCCTTCTCAATATCGCCGACTACATGATATATATCCCCAAGCCTACGGAGTAGTAAGGCATCATTCGGGTTCAGCTCTATTGCTACTTCTAAGCATTTTATGGCTCGGCCAAAGTCCTGCATGCTGATATATATGTTTGCGAGCTCGATCCATGCTGCGATATTACTCGGATCAATATCTTGTATAGTGCTATATAGTTTTATTGCCTTACCTATCTCCCCTAGGTTTAGGTATATCCGCGCCATACTCAACATTACTTCGATATTTCTTGGGGAAAACTCTAATGCTTTCTCTAAGCAGGATATTGCCTCTTTATATTCTCCTCTTTCACTGTAAAGCATTCCTAGGTCAATCCACGCATCTACAAGTTGGGCATCCATCTCTACCGCTCTCCTGAGCCAGACTACTGCTTCGTCATGATCCCCCTTCTCCATGTATAGTTTTCCTAGTGTGTGCATTATTTCTGGGTTCTTCTCTGCCTTAAGTATCTCCCTGTAGCATTTTATTGCCTCATCAATTTCGCCCATTTCGTGATATATTTCTGCCAGTTCCATAAGAGCCGTTATACGTCTTGGTTTTAACTGCAGAGCTTTCTTATAGAATTCTGCCGCGACCCTAAGCTTACCCAATTCTCGGTATGTCCTCCCAAGCATGTACCACCCATCAAAGAGGGATGGATCCAACCATATTACCTTCTTATAGTACTCCGCAGCTTTCTCCAGTTCCCCAAGCCCCCTATATGCGTCCCCAAGACTTTTTAATGCTTCAACATTCTTCGGGTCTTCCTCAATTATTTTTTCGAGTAGCCTGATCGCCTCCCTATATTTCCCCTCCCGTATGAGTCTTCTTCCTTCCTCAACCGACCTATTGCTTTCTATCACAAACACCCATAATAATATCGCTTGAATAATGAATATCTTTTTTTGATCCGACAACTATCGATGCCAGCATACTCTTGAATTTCTTTTTTTCTTTGAGCTCTGACCTTATCATCTCTAGCAATAGTTCTGGAGATTTGGGGTCTGTTGAGTCATAGAAGAATATGTATCCACAAACCCTATTTAATACGTTGAGCCTTATATCCCTAAGATCCATCCTCCCTGGAACATCAATAAGTCCCAATGTATACCTTATCGTCCCTACATCCCCAATGACCTTGGTCTCCATCCTATATGTACGCTGAATATTCCTCCTTACGGCCCTTCTGTTCGGTCTTGTATCCCTAACCTGCTGACCAAGGAGAACCTTCCTAAACACTGTCTTTCCAGATCCAGAGGGGCCAAAGAGGGCAACCCTTATTATTGAGGTCGCCATCCTAGAAGACCCCACTCAATATAGCCACCCTATTAAATATTAACTATTGTTTGAAAATAAAAAGTCACTTCATCCTACGTTTCTTCAGTTCATATATGCATATAATCGCGGCGAGTGCCACTATGGATAATATAAGGGATATTAACGCTATTGGATATTTCCTCGGGATATTCGGATCGAGGGGATCCCAACCATTCATTATTTCTGTCCTATCATCAAACCCATCGCCATCCGTATCCCTAAGGTATGGATTCGTACCATATAGGTACATCTCCTCATAGTCGGTCAGGAAATCATTATCACGGTCATAGTTCATAGTGTTGAAGGTCCTCTGTCTGTGTACGCCATAGCACTCATACACCCCCCGTACCTCCACGTTGGTCTCAAGATATATTATGCCCCCAGATACTATCGTTATTTCCAGCATACCATCACCATTGAAGTCTCCAGCGTAGATATATGCCCTTCCCTCCAGTAGATCTATTGCAACTGGCCTAGCTATGTCGTCTCCAGTAACCAGATTTCTCACTATTAGTTTCCCAGGAAGAGCAACAAGAATATCCTGTACCCAATCAGAACCCACATCAATTATGGCGAAACCTAGGACTTCGTCATATAGGTCAAGGTATTTAAGCAGGCTCCCCCTATACGAGTATATTGAGATATTGTTGGCCGAACCCGCAACTATTTCTAAGAATCCATCAGCATCAATATCCGTTATTACTGGATATAGATCCTCATCAATACTTGTCTTCACCATAAACAACATTCTCCCGCTAGAATCAAAACGGTATAGTGAGCCAGACTGATACAGCAGATAGTCCGCTCCCCTATCCATATTTACATCCCCAACGATCAATGGATTATTTATGCCTATGGTTATACCAAAGCGCCTATCTATACTCCCGCTGTCTGATAGGACATATACTGCTTTCTCTTGGGACGGAATAACAATCTCAGGCCGTAGGTCATTATCCACATCAAAAACTACTGGAGGAATTGGGGCAAGGGATTCTTCTCCAACCCACTGCCATGTGACAGAACCATTAACTATTATTCCTCTCCCAGTATTTATTATTATTTCGTCTCTGCCATCAAGATCTAGATCGCATAGCGATACCCCATATACCGTGCCATTTATACTAGTCAAATGGGAGACCATACTATCATCAACCATACTGACTATTGATAGTCCTCCACGATACTCCACAAACACTGCCTCGTCGACACCATCTCCATCGATATCCCCACAACATATCTCATGTATGCTTCCACTCACATTGATATAGCCTAATGCCCCATCCTCCGTCGCTATCAGCATTCTTCCGTCTAGGAGCGGTATTGCTATTTTTCCCGAGCCAAACACTGCTGGCCTAATCCCCCACATTGGGCCTGTTAATAGGTTATAGGACGAGGAGATCTGCCATGTTGTGGTATCTGTGAAAATTATCTTACCACGCCGGGATACCGATATTATCTTCTCTCCGACTCCTATGGGTGTGAACGTATATATTGACTCACCAGGAATATAGAGTGTTTCTTCAATACCTGTGGAGTTTGCCATCACCAATAATTCTTTGCCGCCAATATATAGTATCTCCAAATAGCCATCCATATCTACATCTCCGATGTAGACCCTTCTACCAAAACCCTCGATATACCCCCTCGTGGAGACATTAAATAGGGCAACACCTGTGGATATGTTAAATGCATAGTACCCATATTCGTAGCCTATGAATATCTCCTCCGCATTGTCGCCATCAAAATCATACAGAGCCAATGCTTGTGCCCTTTGGCCAAGGCTAATGTTTTCCACTTCTGATGTGTTCCCACCCGATTCTACAACATCAACTATGAGAAGTCTGGAACTCATATTGGACAATTCATGATATGTTAGGATAACGGCCTCATTTATTCCATCACCATCAATATCACCCACTCTAGGCCCCACATTTATTCTTTCTCCAAATCCAAGTCCAAAATCGTATTCAAGATCCCCATAAGAACTATTAAGTATTTCTAGCCTACCAAATCTAGAACATAGTAAAAGGTCTTCGAAACCATCCCCATCAACGTCACCCGTTGAGACATAATCAACAGTAAAACTAACCATATACTCCCCAATCATCGATCCTGACGCTGGATCATACATAACAATTCTCGTTGTCTGGTTCTCAGGAATACACATAACAATATATGGGCCCCATGAGGCAAGCAACTTTATGTTTCCTATAGAAAGCGACTCCACAGATCCGTCTGAAGAGACAATATATAGCTTATCCAGCCCAGCAACATATGCCCTATCCCCCACAGCAACAGGATCCACAACAATTCCTCCCACATGTATTGTATGTTCTACGCCTCCCTCATCAAGTACGACAATCCCTAATGTGGTACCAAGAACGGCCCTGAAGCCCCCATCAACATATAGTATTGCTGGCATTGTTGTTGGTTCGCCATGAAAACTCACCTCCCACTTCTTTGTGATCACCACATCGCCGGGGGACATGACCTTCACACTATTGCTATAGGGCACTAAAACCAGCAAACAGGAAACAATCAAAAATGCCAGAATGCTCCTCATATCACACACCAACAGGCCAATACTTAACAGGAAATAACGTTTATCAAGGACAATGCCCCCAATGCACATGGTTCTGATGAGAGATTATTGATTCGCAATAGATCAATGATACTTATACTGGTAATAAGCATCAGTAGAGACTCAATACATTCCTAATTGACATCTTCCTATAGGAACAGTTTATCAATGACATATAGGAACTGAGGTATTGGTATTATCATTTTGTTGTTGATTCTGGTTTCTTTTGTCTGTCCTGTGACAATGACTATTTTTCTCTTTCTGCTTGGGATCCTGTTTAGGACGGCTAATGCGTGTGTTGTGTCTTTGTATTTTGGGGTTTCTTTGACCTCTATGCCTATTATCGTATCTTTGGTGATTGCTAGGAAGTCTATCTCTTTGCCTTTCGACGTTCTCCAGTAGAATAATCTTGATGTTATTCGTCTTAGGTGGCCTGCGACTATTAGCTCGAGTATTTTTGGCTTCATCCTGTTTAGGGTTTTTAATGTTAGTTTGTATGGATCCTCATCCTCAAGCAACATGTGTCTTCCTGTGTATAGGAGAAATGGATCGAAGAGATATAACTTCTTCATTTTTCTTTCTAACGGTGTCCAAGAATTTACGTCAGGAAATGGTATTCGCAATATGATGTACATTGCTTCTAGGACGTAGATGTATTCTTGGGCGGTTTTTGGATCGCAGTTTGCTTCCCTTGCGATTTTGTTGATGCTTACCGGGTCGCCCATTGTGTTTATTATGGCGTTAATTATTTTGGTGGCTATTTCTGGGTTCTTTTTTGCACGCATTATGTCTCCCCTGATGTAGTACTTGATGTCATTATAGGGATGCACACTCATTGTTTTTTCCGAGTTCCTCTTAAAATTGCTTACTGCTGCTGGGAACCCACCAGTTATTAGGTATTTATTGAATAGGATTTCAAGATCTATTCCAAAGACCCTGAGTTCCGCAAGCGCTTTCAGAAATCTTTTCTTCTTTATCCTCCTTTCTATATCAGCGAAAATTTCGGGGCAATACGCACCCACAAACTGCCTGAAGTTCATGGGGTAAAGTATTCTGTCTGGTGGGGGAACATAGTCCCCCCTCCTACCTGGCAATAATTCCGCTCCCCTCCTAACATCGAGAGAATGAGAACCACAAGCTAAAACCACAGAATTACTAAGGTAATTATGATCCAACAAATCCTTCACCGCCAACTGCCAATCAGTAACCCTTGTGACCTCATCAAGGACTATGTATAGACGATCCTTAGTGAATCCACGAACCCACCGCAGATAATTCAGTAGTGTTTCCCTGAGTTCAGATACACTCTCTATGGGGTCACAGGATAGATATATGATCCTCCTAGGATCATCTACTTTCCTGAGTAGCTCCGCAATAAGAAATTTGAGATATGTCGTCTTGCCTACTTGACGTGGCCCCCGCAGAGTATAGACCGCATCCCTGTCTAACTCGCCTATCGTAAATACCTGAGGTCTCCAAGAGATGCCTGACTTGAGAGCTCTACGGATATACCCATCATCCCAAATTCTATCCGAATTAAGCCACCAAGGATTCCTCTCGGATAGTTCAGATATGTCTAATATCATGGTCAAAAACCATAGAACTATATCCAAAAATTTTTATAAAGAAATTTGGATTTTATTCCAAATTTTCCCTCATAATCCTATCAATGAACGTTTTAAGGCCAATACGCATATCCATAAATATCTCCATAGAAGATACTTACTTGGTAAAGATTAGCCAGCTGCTATAGGAGATTCAGGATAGCTATACGATGAGCCGTGTAGAAGCTGGAAACACCATAAAAACAGAAAAAGAAAAAGATAAGATCTATGTCTCTGTTCTTCTGCGCCTCAACGCGATCCAGAGGGATGCTAGGACAACAATTAGTGGTGGGTATATTGCTGGTATCAATGCATTATTGGGATCAAACAACACAGGTATTGTTTTCTCCACATCATCTGGTACTCCATCCATGTCCGAATCTACTCGTGTTCTCGCTTCCTCCTTCTCGGGAAGTTCTGCTATTGACGCAACCCCGCTTGTCGATATAACCTCAACCTTGACCTCATAATTGGCACTGCCGCTTGCACTATAGTGATCAACCGCTATAACCCAGTTCCCACTGGTATCCGCGGTAAACTCTATGACCTCTGGTTTATTCAGTGTGTATGCCCTCTTATAATAGTTGGATCCACTCGTACCGGGTTTGTATAGATATAGGTCTAGGTCACTGGAACTATCCCAGCTCAATGTTATTCTGTATTGAACACCCGACTGTAGGCTTACTGTATGTGTTTTCCATGCCGACGATGATGGATTGCTATAGTGTGGACCCCTAGACCCATCACCACTAACCGATCCTGTCATCGTTACGGGTCCCGTGGATCCACCACCGCCTCCTCCCCCAGATACCAACTCGACAGTTACCTGGTAGTTGGCTGTTCCAGAGCCACTATAATGATCCACGCATATCTTCCAAGAGCCAGATACATCAGCTGTGAATTCAAGAACCTCAGGCTTGTTTGTTGTATATGCCCTCTTATAGTAGTTTGATCCGCTTGTTCCCGGCTTATACACATATAGGTCTAGGTCACTGGAGCTATCCCAATCTAGTGTTATCTTATAGGTATCTCCTGCTGTAAGTTCTATCTGGTGTTCCGACCACGCAACACTACTTGGATTATTGTAATGTGCTCCCGTCCTCCCATCACCTCTGACTGTACCAGTAAATGTGACTGGGAAGCTCCCACCACCTTCTCCACCGCCCCCGCCGCCACCTCCAGTTCCACCAGAGAGTATTTCTACTGTTATCTCGAAGTTCGCTGATCCACTCCCAGAGTAATGGTCTACAGCTATTACCCATGTCCCTCCAACATTAGCTGTATATGTTATTGTCTCTGGCTTGTTTGTTGTGTATGCCCTCGTGACATAATCTGAACCTGATCCATCTTGGGATGGTGCTGTATTTGGCTTATATAGGTATAGATCCAAGTCGCTTCCAGAGTCCCAGTTTAGTGTGAATCTATACTCCACACCACTCTCGAGGTTTATCTTGAATTCTGCCCATGCAGTGCTTGATGGATTATTATAGTGAGCACCAGTTCTTCCATCTCCCTGCACGGTACCCGTTATCGTGCATGGGGGCGTATATACCTCTCCTTCTCCGCCTCCCTCACCACCACCCTCGCTACCTCCGCCTCCACCTCCGCCCCCTCCGGTCGCTCCAGATTGTATTGTTAGTGTGAACTGGCCTGCGTTTTGTGTATCGTAGCTTGGTCCTCTATCTATCCACTTTACGACAACATAGTACTTCCCAGATTCTGAGGGAGTAAATGTCACTATTTCGTCTCCACCAAAGTTTGTGTTTGTACCACTAGCAACTATTACTGGTTGCCCGTATTGGTCTGGATACCCTCTATATATGTATAGGTCGAAGTCTGCTCCTGATGGAACATCAAGTGTGAATGTATATTCTTGACCAGCCTCTAGATATATATATCCAGCCCAGGCTCTTGGCGCATACCACTGTGCGTTTGGATCTGTTGATCCTAGATAATAGGAATATGTTTGACCAACCTCCAGTTGGTTTAGTACAGCCATTATTGCTGCGTCACCATTTATTCTTCCATAGCCCTCTATTCTATCTTTTCCACCCCTGTTTAGTGGTGGTGCTGGAACCTTACTTGG
Organism: uncultured Nitrososphaerota archaeon; assembly: GCA_964628995.1. GTDB lineage: Archaea > Asgardarchaeota > Njordarchaeia > Njordarchaeales > Panguiarchaeaceae > Panguiarchaeum. Next base: position 9,442 of record CAZVPA010000032.1, read on the forward strand.
ATTCTCAGCTCTAGTGAACTCTACTGCGGTCATCAGTATTATCATTTTAACCAATAATGCTTGCTCTTTTGTGTATTGCCAAGAGCTCCATCCGCCCATAGCATCTATTATTAGTGCGGCTAGTCCAGATACATGAGGAGTAGCCATAGAGGTACCTGGCCAATCAACATAGTTATTGCTTCCAGCTGTATTCTGTGCGTCATTGGAATCCACACTTCCTATTTTTCCTTTGTATCCATTCCCATCCTCATCATCCCCATTTGCATAATGATTCGTATTCCATCCACTTCCTCCATTAGCCGTGACGTCTGGTTTGATTGTGTTCCCAGTTGATGAGTCCCCACTTGTGGAATATTCTGCCATCTCGTTGAGATCGTTTACAGCACCAACAGTTATTACTAGATCGGCACTTCCTGGGCTTCCAATGTTTGCTCCATATCCGCTATTTCCCGCCGCAACAACGGTCACGACTCCATGCTCTACAAGCGAGTTCATAAGTTGATTTAGTGTCGCATCATCTCCTCCTCCCCAAGAGTTTGATGCCACTACAATATGATATGCCTGAGCATTATCAATAAGCCAGTTAATTACATCATATACATCAGCATCAAAGCTACCATCCATCTTAAAGATCGCCAGACCAACAAGTTTTGCATTAGGGGCGACCCCCCTGTGTGCGTATGCACCATATGGATCTCCAGAATATCCCTTGCCCGCTGCTATGCCAGCACAGTGAGATCCATGCCCATGGCCATCTGCTGGCTCTGTTCTTCCATCACTTGTGAAGTCTCTCCAGTAGATTATTTTTGCATTCCAGTCTATTCCTCCACTATTTGATTCAACATACTTCTGAACTGTAATCTGATAGCTTGTTGTGCTTGTTGATGCTGAATAATGATCAACAGCAATAGTCCAGTATCCCGTCTGGTCGGCTGTGAATGTTACTGTCTCGGGTTTGTTTGTTGTGTATGCCCTCGTGTAGTAGTCTCCTCCATTTCCGTCCTGTGAGGGTGCTTTACCTGGTTTGTATACGTAGAGATCTAGGTCTTGCGATGTCGACCAGTCTAGGGTTATTCTATATTTTACGCCACTCTGAAGATATACTGTATGTTCGCTCCATGCCGATGATGATGGGCTGTTGTAGTGGGATCCTGAGCTTCCTGTACCACTTACACTTCCCGAGAATGTTTGTATTGTTTCCCATGAAGCGCTTGTTCCTCCTCCATATGGGCCTATTTCAGGATGGGAATCATCGAGACCTGTGTCCACTATTGCTATTGCTGTGTTGGGGTCTCCATATATGTTTCTTCCCCATGGTGTCTGGCTTAGTGCTGGGTATGAGCTTGGTGGTACTGCTTTTGATTCTAGTGTTCCTATTCTTTGTTGTGGTATTGATACTCTTAGGAATGGTACATAGTCCTTATGTACGCTCTGTATCCAGCCGATCTCTGGTCTGTTTGCGAGGACATTGATTTTGTCTGCGGGTATTACTCCCCTGAAACATGCCACTGCATCATATGTCTTTATTACCCTTCCACTCATGTTCTCGAATGTACTGATCGCGGCTTCTAGGTTTCCATATGCCGCCGCTACTACTACCTCGACATCTTTCCCTAATGCCTCTGAGAGTTTTGCCTCAAGTGTGTCTTCTATCTTGTTTAGATTATGATCATACTGTGCTAGGGGTACAAGCCAGTGTTGCATGCCTGCGTAGGTGTTGGTGCTCTCTATGTGGAACCCTCCGCTTTTCCCTATACTTCCCTTTATTACCATTACTATTTTTGATTGCCGCATTGTGGTGCTTGGCGTCATTGCTAGGGGGTAGAGAGCCAATTGAAATATCAGCAAGAATATTGCTATCTTTTTGATCGAGGGCAAAATTTATCATCCTATATTAGAATAGAATACTATATATAAAAAGAAGTTTGAAGGATTTTAGACACCAATCTATATTTTTTCCTTCGCAACGACTTGTGGCGAAAAATACTGCGAGTTTATGCTCCATATTGCTATGAGAATCATTAAAAACCCAATATGGTAATATTTTAGATTGGAACACTCAAGGAAAAACTGGGGCCGTGGTGTAGTAGGTCAGCATGTAGGACTCGGGCTCCTATGGTCGTGGGTTCGAATCCCACCGGCCCCATAATCAGCTTGCGTTATAATTTGCACCCGACTTCTGTAGACAATATGTGAGTAAACCAACATATGGGGCTTAAACCCATTATAATCGCATTTTTGGTTTTTATCTGGGTGGGCATGATGGATGTGTTTGACGCTATCTTCGGAAGAAGAAGTATAAGGGCTTATCTCCCAGATCCCGTTCCTGAGGAGGACCTTAGGAGGATTCTTGAAGCCGCTACGATGGCTCCCTCAGCTGGTAATCTTCAGCCTTGGGAGTTCATCGTTGTTAGGGACAAAAAAAGAAAGAGGATGCTTGCTAGAGCCGCCCTTGGCCAGATGTTTATTGCTGAGGCTCCAGTTGTTATTGTTGTTGGGGCTAATGTCGATAGGACATCTTGGAGATATGGGGAGAGGGGTGAGAAGCTATACTGTATACAGGATACAGCAGCAGCAATAATGAACCTTATGCTTGCCGCGTATGCCCTTGGCTATGGTACCTGTTGGATTGGGGCTTTCCATGATGATGAGGTAGCAAAAATAGTCAATTTTCCTAGAAATGTAAGGCCAGTAGCCATAATCCCGTTGGGTCGTCCAGCAGAGAGACCAAGGGCACCATCAAGAATGGGGCTTAGCGAGGTAGTACACTTGGAGGAGTATGGTAGGCATTGGGCTGCGCCCTAGTGGTGTTTTTGTTGGGTTCGCTAGATAAGTTCATTGATTTTGGACCCGAGACAAAGTATGTTCTTATGGAGAGCCCAAGTAAGGAGGAGGCTGCTGAGTTTGTAAGAGGGAACTGGAGGAGGTTTGTTATTGTTATTTTTGCATTCTCTAGGGTCATATATAGAGGGAGAGCCGAATCCAAGCTCTCTTGGGATGACCACCTAATAATACTTAAGCCAGATGGGACACTCCTCGTACATGGCCCGGCGAAGAGAGAGCCCATTAATTGGCAGCCCCCAGGAAGCATACTGACCAGTTTCGTGGAGAATGGGAAACTAATAATTAGGAGCAGAAGGGATCGACCGAGAGAGATCGTCATTATAGAGGTCGATGAAATATATGTTCTGTTGGCTGTAAATACTAAGAAGGGATTATTCAGGATCTTCAGGACTGAATCCCAAATGGTTGACTATGTACTGAGGAACCCAGGGTTCATCGAGGAGGGATTCATACCCGTATCGAGGGAATATCAGTTTGGATATGGAATAATAGACCTATTGGGGAGGGACAGAGATGGGAATGTTGTTATATGCGAATTCAAGAGGAGAATCGCGGATATACAGGACGTAGCACAACTCGCACTGTATGTTGAGATGTTTCCGAGAACCAAAGGTATTAGGATTCGGGGAATATTGGTGGCTCCAGACATAACAGAGAGAGCACTACAGGCACTAAGAGAAAAGGGTTTAGAATTCAGAAGACTCGATCCGAAAACAATAGAGAATTGGATGGAAAAAAGGAGACAAAGGTAGTCATGCTAATGGACAAGTAGAACCAGAGGCTCTCCCCGTATTTTCTCGCTCAGTCTTCTCCTAATTTTTGATATGAACTCCTCGAACATCCGGCCAACATTGCTAGTGGTTCCCTAGTAGGTCGCCAGATATCCCTTCCTTTTCGCGTCCTCGATCGACCTTGTCAAATATAGGTATCCCAACGCTAATAGTAGTGTTGATAATGCTGTGACCAATATCCATTCAAGGAGCCTCCCTTGGATTTCTATGCCCAGTATTGTTGCTGTCGAAATGAGTTCTGGTTCTATTCCCACTATTGTTGTTCTCAGTAGGTCTATCGCATAGGATAGGGGAATAATCCTCGATATCGTAAGTACCGCTTGAGGGGCTGTTCTGAAGGAGTAAAAAACCCCGCAGAAGAGCATTGTGATTATCTGTATTGCATTGATTAATGCCCACCCACTTCTTTTCGCTTTGAGTGCCCATCCAGCATATAGTAGAGCTAATCCATAAGCCATCATAAAGAATAGTACTCCCGCCAAGAAACCTCCGAGGGGATTTTTGATGATTATTGGTACTTTCATAAGAATGCAGAATAAGAAAATAGCAAACACAACGAAGAGCATGTGTATTATTATTGTGAAACCAGCAAGGCCAAGCGGCAAAATCCATGGTGAGATTGGTGTGAGTAATATTTGTTCTAACGTTCCTCTTCTCTGAAGTCTTATGAGGCCAAAACCAACCTCTCCTAGAAGACCTTGAAAAACTAAGTACGCTACAAAGCCCCACATTATTATATTTCCAATGATCCTTTCCTCTCCCGTTCCTCTACTAAACATGAGAACTAGGATGGAGAATGAGAAAAGCCAGAAAAACATATTTAGGAAACCAGCCATGTAGCTTATTGGGTATCGAGTCTCTATCTTAAGGTTAAACTTTACTATTGCCTTTAGTTGGTCAAGATGTTTGCGTATTTCCATTAGTGTGCACCTATAGAACCCTTAAGCTTAAGTTCGGACTCTACCCTCCTAAACATTATTCCTCCAAATATTGGCCAAAAGATAGCGTATGAGATCAGGATGAGAATATCTATTGCTGGATCAAAGATATAATCTATATGCAACAGTACAGCCCTAGAATCGCATATCTGAATAGTTGCTGGAAAAATTATAGCGATATGCCTGGCTAAGGGAGGTAGGATTGTTATTGGATAAAATACCCCCGCGATGAATACTAGAAATGCAGTAAAGAAATTGAAGAATGCCCAGGGCTCCTTTATTTTAAGAACTATGGCGCCGAAGAACACGGCCATCCCCATAAGGGGTACGAACCCGAGGACTATGATCCCTATTGCTATAATGAACTCAATAGATAGTAAATAGTGGAGGTAACCGAAGAGTGTGCTTGCTATGAGGAGCCCTATAAATGATGTTATAAGGGAAACTACTAGGGTATACATTACCGCTCCTAACAACAATTCAGCTACAGATGCTGGGGTCAGAAAGAGTTGTTCTAGTGTCCCAGCCTCCATTTCCTCATAAAGCCACATGCCGAAATCCCACAATATGTTTACCGAGATCGACCATATGGTGGATCCAACGAGTATATAGAATACGAACTCGCGTGTACCCGCATATACACTAAATGCTTCGCTGGCGGTTTGGATGGAACCACCAACACTTATTGCTAAGAAGATGGGCATTAGTGTCATAAATATTGGATAGGCAAAGCTGAGGATGAACCATCCGGGATATCTAGTATAGATCCTAAATCGAGCTCTAAATATTGAGTATATTGCCCGTAGTGATACTTTCATAGCGTGTTTACCCTACTGCAATAATTTTCCTGTATAATAGAGAAACACATCCTCAAGTGTTGGTTCCTCCGGTTTTATATAATATATCTTCGCGTCATTTTCTAAGATTACCTCGACGACCTGTGGCAGTATTTGTCTGGGAGAGTCGCAGAGTGCTCTTAGCCTCGTTATATGGCCTCTCTCAGAACTAACAACTTTCCACGCTACTTTATGTACTCCATCAATGTTGGCAATTTTGTTTGCCAGATCTTCCATGTTCTTAGATGATATGTCTACTTCTATAGCACTCCTTCCCTTAAGTGTGCTTTTTAATTCTTCTGGTGTCCCAATAGCAACAATTTTTCCGTTGTCGATTATGGCTACTCTATCGCAAAGTTCTTCTGCTTCCTGCATTATGTGGGTTGTGAGAAATATTGTTTTTCCTTCACTTTTTAGACTCAATATTTTTTGCCTTATATCTAGAGCTCTTCTGGGATCCAACGCGACGGTGGGTTCATCAAGAAATATCAGGGGAGCATCATTTATTAGTGCCTTTGCAAAAGCAAGAAGTACTTTCTGTCCACTACTGTAGGTCTCTACGAGTCTATCTATAAACTCATTTATCTTCAGAAAATCCACTATTTGATTTATCCTATCCTTCAGAATCTTCGATGGGACTCGATATAGTGAGCCGAAAAATTCGAGATTTTCTCTTCCAGTGAGCTTCCAGTATAGAGCCCTCTCCCCCATAAGCATAACCCCAATTCTCCTCTTTACCTCATCTGGATACTTTACAACGTCAAAACCAAGAACAATTGCCTTACCAGCATCCGGTATAAGCAATGTTGTTAGTATCTTTATCAGTGTCGTCTTTCCAGCACCATTCGGGCCGAGGAGACCAAATATTTCTCCCTCCTCCACACTAAGAGACACACCCCTCAGCGCATGCACAATCTTTCTCTTTCTTCTGAATAAACCCACCGGTACCTTTGTCTCATATTTCTTCTCTAGGTTCTCCGCGACTATCACTACATCCGACACATACCAGCACCAGAGTACTTGGCAAACCTCCTATTCTATTTTTCATGCTATATATTGTGGATCTATATTCTGTCCACATGCCCATAAACTATGAGCTTATCCCTAACGGCATCTATGAATTCCTTAGATGCCTCTAGTACACCATACACGATTATTTTTTCGATACATTCCTCATACCCGGCTCCCACTGATGGATCTATCTCTAGGGATCCATAGACCTTTATCAGCATTTTTTTGTTGACATCTCTAGCGTATTCAAAGTCCTTTACGGTGAGTCTATAATCCGAATATATATTATATATTATCCTATCCCGTGTCTCCATAATACTTAGCCCCCTAGTATAGTCAACATGTTGGCGTTTCTTTTGGCGTTCTGGTATATCAATCCGAATCACCGTTTTTTTCCTGTCCTCTGCTGACTCTGGAGTTGTATAGGTATAGATATACATGTGTTGGCCCATTTTTTCGAGTGACCTCCCAATATCCTCCATCAATTTGCCTATGGCATCAAATGTTTTTTCTAGGACTCCCGATATTATGTCTGGTGTTATTTTGACCCCCTTCTCCAGTAGCCTACTTATATTCCTCATAGCCTCCTCCTTTGCCTCCATTATTCTCTCCCGCAGCTTCTCAGGGCCGTATACCTTCCCCTCATATTTGGGTTGCTCAGCATATCTTGCTGTTTCAGCGATATCATAGAGAACCCTCCTTATTCTCGGTATCAGTATCTCCCTTATGCATCCAGATAGGTCCTCCCTCGTTATGTGGTACTCCCTCCCAATATAATCTACCAACCCTAATGAATGAAGTTGTTCCAAATATCTCCTCGCAGTGGTAGGGCTAATACTGAACCTATCTGCTATCTCTGTTGTTGTGGCACGTTTTTTCTCCCTCAGATATAGATATATGTCAGCCCCAACGTCCTTGACTCCAAGTGAATATAGTACCCATCTGATTATCTTATCCTTATCCTTCGTCTCTATGTCCTTGAGCTTCCTTATGGTCCACTCGGCCAATACTTCAAATTTCTCCTCATCCATCACTCTCACCATGCTCCTCCAGTAGGTCTGCTAGGTAGTTGAGTATCTCTATTACACGTCTAGATGTTCTCCTCCTTATCGCTTTGGAGAGAGACATATCGCAGATATATGCCTTACCAAGCTTGTCTAGGAGCCCAATACTATAGAGATAATCGAGTTCATCCTGTACCCTAGACGGATCCATGTTTAGTTTTTCAGCGATTTCCTCAGGAGTCGCCATTTTGTTTTCCCTCAAATACCTATAGATCCTAGCACCAGTATCGCTTACCGATAGAGCATAAAGCACCGCACTTATCGGGTCTACATCCTCATTCCTCAATCTAATATATCTGATCGTAGCCTCAAAAATCACCTCGAACTGCTCATCTCCCACAGATACTCACCTAATTTCGAGTCAAAAATTTTTGTTCCCAAAACAAAATTTTCTGATTAATAGGCTATAATAAGTTAGGTATATATTATATTAAGCACCATGCATAGGCTATGAGGCCCCCCAGAAGAGATGGTGATCAAGGAAGTCTGACATTCCTATATAAATGAGAAAAGATATTAATTATAAGGCCCTTTTTTGTTATTTTTTATTGGCGTTTTTGTAGTATTACGGTTGAGAAGTGATGATAATGCAGGAGAAGAAAGAAGAAAACAACAAGAGAGACGACAAGGAATTATCTGAATGGGATGAGGCTTCTGATCTGTGGACTGAAGAGATCTAATGATGACCCTCAATGCGAAAGGAAATTAGCGCCGGTGTGGTGGTATTCCGGCGCACTGGAAATGGTGTTCTATATCTGCTTCTCAAGTATGGGTGGGGGCATTGGGGTTTTATTAAAGGCCATATCGAGCCGGGGGAAAAAGATATAGATACCGTGAAGAGGGAGGCGTTTGAGGAGGCTGGAATATCGGATCTAAGGTTTATCTTTGGTTTTAGGGAGAAAATAGAGTACGAATATTTTTACAAGAGAGAACGGAGACACAAGATCGTGTATTATTACCTAGCGGAGACGAGCCAGGAAAATGTGAGACTATCATATGAGCATAAGGACTATGCTTGGCTTCCATTTGAGGATGCCTTGAAGAGGATAACCTATGATAATGACAGGGAGGTCCTAAGAAAAGCCCACAGATACCTCAAGAAACTTGGGATAATATAGCATATGGATCATAAAAAGTGGAAGGCTCTCTAGACATCAGCTGTGTGCGAGCCCTATTATCTCTCTTATATCTTTGAAGCCGTTTTCTTCAAGGTACTTCTCTATACCGCGGAGGATTTCTCCAAATATATCCATGCCCTTCATGCCTATTACACTTCCTACCTGTATGGCGGTTGCTCCGGCGAGAAAGAATTCTATGGCTTCTTCCCATCCCCATACGCCGCCAGATGCTATGATTGGTATGTTTAGCTGTTCATATGCTTCATATACGCATGCCACGGCTATTGGGTGTATTGCTGGCCCGGATAGTCCACCAAATTTGTTTGATAGGATTGGTCTCCTTATCCATATGTCTATTTTCATTCCACGTATAGTGTTTATGATTACTATACCATCAGCCCCAGCAATCTCAGCCATCTTCAGCACGTCTATTAGCTTAGGCATATAGCCAAATTTCGGGAAGACTGGTATGTCTACCTCCTCCTTTATTCTTCTGATAGCCATTATTACTGCTTCACGATCCATACCTATCTCAAGCCCATATCCCCCCGTATGTGGACATGATAAATTCAATTCTATACCATCTGCCCCATATTCTTGGGATCTTACCGCCAGTTTAACAAATTCCTCAATGTCCCTTCCAGCAATACTGACGATTACTTTGACATCCCTCTCTTTGAGTACCGATAGGAGCTCCCCAATACCGTTAATCCCGGGGTTCTCAAGACCAACAGCATTAAGATAGCCATATGGCAAATCAACAATTATTGGTGTCCTATATCCCTCCCTCGGCTCCACCGTGTACGTCTTTGTTACGATAGCCCCCGCACCAGACTCCCATGCCCTCATCATCAGATTCTTGTTGTTACCGACAACACCTGAGGCAAGCATTAGCGGGTTCCTTAGTTTTATGCCAGCAAGATCCACACTCAGCATTCTACTCGACCCTTCTAATAACCTCATGGCCCCCATACCTAAACCATATTGAGCATGTTCCCTCCGAGGATACCATGCATGGACCGAGGGGATGATCAGGAGTACATGCTTTTCCAAAATACTTACAGTCCGTCGGCTTGGCGAGACCAAGCACAATATCAGCACACCTACATCCCGGCTTTATATCTACCGACCCCTCTATTTTGATCTCATATCTCTGCCTCGCGTCCAGCTCCAAATATTTGTCCCTTAGATGCCAAACACTCCTCGGAACAACTCCTATCCCTCTCCAAGAACCATCAACCTCGATGAAGGCCTCCTCAATATATTTCTTAGCAACTATGTTTCCATTCCAGCTCACAACCCTACTGTACTCATTTATAAGCCTTGCCTCCCCAGAGCTTATCTGCTTGAGTATCTCGTATATAGCGACCACAACATCAAGGGGTTCGAAACCAGCAACAACAATAGGTATTCCATACTCATCAGCAACAAAACCCCAAGCCCCCGCACCAATGATCGTTGACACATGCCCAGGAGCTATAATCCCATGTAGACTAACACGCTTTGACTCGAGAATATACCTCATTATGGGTACCGTAATCCTGTAACTCATAAGCAAGGCCATATTTTTCGGCACCATGTTCTTAGCTACATAACTCGCCACGGTGGGTGCTGTTGTTTCGAAACCAACGGCGAAAAAAACGAACTCTCTATCTGGCTCCCTCCTCGCGATTTTGACCGCATCATTAAAACCATAGACAACCCTAACACTAGCCCCCCTACTCCTCGCAGTAGAAAGAGAAAACCTTGTGCCAGGAACCTTATACATGTCACCATACGTAAGGAGTGTCGCAACCCTAGATATCTCTATTGCCTCATCAACCTCGCGGGCCGGTGTCACACATACTGGACATCCAGGACCAGCAATGAGTTCTACCCCCTCGGGCATAAGAGATCTTATCCCATAATATGTTATCGTATATTCATGGGTACCACAAAAGTTCATGATCCTTATGTCCCCAATTCCCCCCCTAAGATTCTTCCATAACCTATGGATCTTCCTAACAACCCCAAGTATTATATTTCTATCCCTAAGTGGTGAGAGGAAACCCCGCGGTTCCACAGTATGCACCACTTGTCCCCAATAATCTGATTGGAGACAAAAAGTCCATCAAAACTTATGGATTCATACTTTAAAAGGAGTAGACCAAAAACCGAGATAAAAACATCGTGTGGAGCAGTTTGCATGCCAATCAAGCCTATCTCTAGGTCTGTCCCCTATTCCTCGACGCATCGGTTACACATTTTCTTGGATAGAAGATGTCGTAATTGGTGAACTGTTGGGCTAATTCTTTGGTGTTCTATAGCATCTAGCTTTCCTACATGAGATCATTTTGGACACAGCGAGAAGCATTAAAGGAAACAGAAGCAGAATTATCGCTAAAATAGGGTTCTTCTCATTTAAACCCTTATGCCTACCGGACAAGCCCCGATGCGTGCGTCCAACTCTCCCCAGACAAAACACAAAGCGTCGAGACCTAGACTTAACAGAAATGACATGTTGCCGAAAGAGTGCGTCCGAGG
>CAZVPA010000033.1:0-19818 GCA_964628995.1 uncultured Nitrososphaerota archaeon
ACGCAGGAACTCCCAGAAGATTTAAGGGCTCTTGCCACAGTAAAGGCGGAGGCTCCAAAGGCACCAAGTGAAGAGATAAAGAAAGAAAAAGAAGAAAAGAAAGTTGAGGAGGAGAAGAAGAAAGAAGAAGAGGCTGGGTTGGCTGGATTGCAGATTCTATTTCAATAGCTCGCTGATTTTTTCCATAATCCCCTTTATCTCGTCTGTGCCTGTTTCCTCTCCTTTTGCAACAACTATTAGTTTGTAGTCTTCGTATGCTGCTATGAGTATTACTATGTTGTTTTGGAGAAAAATTGATACAAAATTTATCTCGCCGGTCAACTCTGGTATTTTTCCTAATGATTTTTCCGCTCTATTGAGTATTTCGTCCGCGAATCCTATGAATTTTTTTGCCTTTTCCTCGTCGAGATTTGTTTTCAGGATATTCGAATCCTGTACTATTATTACACTATGGATTCCCACGGCGTTTAACAGGCTACTGTAAAATCTTTCTATTTCTGAGCCCATCATTACTCACGCAGCAGATTTCTTATTTCGAGTATCAGCTTTAGAATCTCAAAAGACTCTTTTAATGATAACCTCTTCAACTCATAGTCAATCTCACCCACAATTTTGCCGATGATCAACCTTATCATGTTATTGATTGATTCCTCAACATCATTTCTTCCAGTTCTGGGCTGCCTTACTTCTGGACTTTGAAGCTGACGATCCCTGCTGGTCGCCGAGGGAGCTACTTTTCCTGTAGGCTCGTACTCTATAACTCTACCACCAGAAAATTCTCCTATTATTCTGATATTCTCCCTACCCACTTTCTCTATCTCCTCTGGTGATGCCAAAAAAATATCACAATTCGGACAATATCGCAACCCTACATCCTTTCTATAGAACAAGATAGCATCACAACGAGGACACAATTCATCAAGCATTCTATGTCCTTCTTGGAGTAACCTTATCATCTTATTTATAAGCTTTTTTCTTTTTTCCGGATCCGTCTTCCACTCAACCTGTTTGTTCATCTATATCAACTTGTATTCATCGATGCCGACACTAAGAGGCATTCTAAGTGTCAAGCTTTGAAGTCTGTAATTTCGATTCTCGCATCTATACCTAACTTATACATCGCAAGTTTTGCTGCTCTTTTTGCGTGCTTCAGGTCCTTATTTTTTACCCATATCTCGACAATGATGTCTCCTATATCCACCACTGCTGCTCTATCAATAGGCTTACCATACGCTCTTCGCATTCCTTTCTGTATCCTATCAGCACCCGCCATACCGAGGAACTTCCTTTCACGAATTATATGATGTGGTACTGGTCTTATTCTCAGAAAGAACTTCCCTCTACCGATATTCTCGTTTAGATATCTATTTATTGTTATTCTAATCGCTTCGAGAGCTCTCGCTAATACTAATGCGTACTGTTCCGAAACTATCAAAACCTTGTGGTCGTAATCTCCATCTTGCTTTCCAACATTATAATGCTTTATTTTTGATTGTGGAATGCTTTTTATATATTCTCTGCGGGTGTATAGGTGGGCTGGGACCTTCCTATAGCAGGAGGCATCACGTTTTGTTGGCATCCTCAACACCCCGACAGATAATATAGTATCTTGGATTATAAAAAGAAGGACTTCATGACATCTTACTTAAGAACTTGTCTACCGCCACTTTTGACCCCCTTATTATCAATACGTCTCCTTCTTGAAGCCTAAATGTATCTTCTGGGCTAAAATACCATGTATCCCCTCTCCGTATCCCCATAAGGAATAATCCATATGTTTTCTCGATATTTATTTCGCCTATCGTTTTCCCACATAGTAGTGACTGGGAGGATATTACATAGGATGTTACCTTCTCGTCTGATTCATTAAGGATTATTCGGAAGATCGATGACACATCTATTTTCTTAAATACTATCTGAGCAAGCCTATAGGCCGCGTCCGTGATTTCCTCGGTGGAATCTATAAGTCTAAAAAAGCCCCTCAGGCTTTCGATCTCATCAAAGTGTCTGCTCATTTTTAATATATACACATCCATCTCATCCTTTAGATGGTCAACCCATTGTTCTAGATGCTCCACCTCCTTAGCTAGATGTATATCTCCGCTAAGTAGCGCGTAGTAGCTGAGGGCAAGACTTGTCTCCGCTATATATTTCATTGAGATCATGAAGTCAAAGAAGTTTCTCATGTGTTCGGCTATATTTATACTTCGTTCTATCCTCCCACCCCCCGATAAGAACCGTACAGCCTCCTCAACCCTTTCGTCCGGCCCACTTATGTAAAGTATATCACCCCCCCATATTCTGAGATTTGGTGGAGGGTTAAGTATCCAATGCTTATGTCGCTTTATTGCTACAATCCTCATGCCTGTTTCTTCCTCAATATCCTCTACAGTCTTGCCTTGGATTTCCTCCCTAATATTGCTAACCCTCAATGAGACCTCATCAGCATGCATTAGGAAGTTTCTAAATTCGCCTAGGGATATCTTCTCTATGGTCAATTTTGCTATGTCTGCCGCCGCGTCAGATATGTCTTCTAGAGAGCTCGCGAACCTTATCAGTGCCAATAATTTTTCAGCCAACTCACGATCCGCCCTAGCCATAAGCGCCCTTAGTATGGCATAGCCCAAATATTCGGTAATGGTATCCTCAAGCCGGAGTGCTTGTTCCGCTGCCTCCATATCCTCATATATGACAGAAGTATATGCCAAATCTAGCTGAATCTCCGCTAGATCCTTTATTCTTACGAGTATATCTTTTAGAGACATCTGTGGGATCTTAGGCTTCCCCATCTAGTACCCCAGAACAATAGATCACCATTAGCCAAAAGACTGAAAAATCAATAAAAATTTTAAAGCAAACCAAAAAGCGAAATATTGTGATGAGCATAGGTAATAAGATTGGACTTACGTTTTTTCGGTTTCCTGCAACACATCAGAAGATGCGCACAGATCATTTATAGGATGGGGAGGAATGATGTGATACACATATTCTCACATATAGATGCCGACGGCATCTCTAGCGCTATAATACTAGCAAAATTGCTAACCAGTCTGAATAAACCATTCATTCTAAATTTTGTGCCACAGATAGTCCCAAACGAGTTCATGCAACAATGGCAAAACATCAAGCCCCGATACGCGATTTTTGCTGATCTAGGCACATCCATCCCTTATAAAATTATGAGCAAAACGAATAGTATTGCTATAGGTATAATATTGGACCACCATATATCACACGAAATAGAAGATAATGATCCTAGAATTTTTGTGGTAAACCCAAGATTTTTCAATATTGACGGAGGAAGCGAGATAAGTAGCTCAGGCGTAGCGTATTTAGTCTCGAATATGTACTCACGAATGATCCCCGAAATAAAAAAGTTCGCTAAATATGCGATAGTAGGTGCTATTGGAGACTCTCAAGACATCGGGTGGCATAGGAGTCTGATAGGTCTAAATAGAGCCATATTGGAGGATGGACAGAAACGCGGGGTTGTGACAGAACAGGAGGATTTGCTACTGATCGGTAAGGGCATAAAACCCCTCTATAGACTACTGGCGGAAGTATATCACATAGAAATCCCGAGTATTACTGGTAGTTATGATGGAGCCGCCAATTTCCTAGTTAAAAATGGATTACTTAGATCTGACGACGACATAGAAAATATATACTTGGACGACCTCCCCAAGAACAAAAGAGATCTTTTAAGGAGAAGACTAATAGAACTTCTTATGGTGAATTATCCTGGAAAATACACAATAGAGAGCCTTGAGGATCTTCTAACTGGGAAGATATACATTTTGCGGGATGAGAAGATAAGACTTCTGAGATACGCGAGAGATGTAGCAATATTATTTAATGCGTGCGGAAAGCTCAGAAGACCTCAACTTGCCTTCAGCATAGCCTTTAGTGGAAGGAAGGAAAAAATCGCTGAGAAGATGATACAGATATATGACAGATATAGAGCCATAATATCCAATATACTGAAACAATTAGACTCTAAGATTGAGTATAGGAATGGCGTCGCAATATATGATGGAAGGGGAGAAATAACAGAAGAACTAGCTAGTACAATCGCGAGTATTATTGCGGCATCAAAAACCACAAATGCACACATGGTAATAGTATTCACCGACAGCATAGGGGGGAATGTAAAAGTCTCAGCAAGAAGAACAACTGAGGGAAAAATTAATGATGTGGAAAGAATAATCAGAGATGCTATATCAAGACTTACTGGTGCCACTGGTGGTGGTCACAAGGAGGCAGCGGGAGCCTACATAAAATCCGAGGATGTTGATAAGTTCCTCGACACTGTCTGTAAATCTGTTGGGGAGACCTAATGGAGCTCAGAATAGTCATCAAGATAAAACATAATAACGCTGAAGTACTCTCTCGGGCTACAGAACCCGAGAACTCTCTTGCTCCACGATCAGTAACAATACATCAGGAGCCCCTACAAGGTAGACTCTTTTTCAGGCTTCAATCAAAAATCAAGAACGCCAACGATCTGTGGAGCATACGTAGAACAATAGATGACTTCATCTTTAGTATAAGCATATCGGCACGTACATTAACCATCTTGAGGATGTATTTTTAGCAATCTTTTTATAAAATTTTCTCTCCTTGTTTTATGATGACCAAAGCATGGGTGCTTATTATGCCTAAGAAAACAATAACATTTGATGAGTTCGTAAGTAAAGTCAAGAAATTCCTAAGGGCGATATATAATGAGTTGAAAGCCCAGAGGGAAACAATAAAGCGACTAGAAGCAACAATAGATGGATTAAAATCAGAAATAGACACACTAAAGGCAAAGATGATGAGTATTGAACATAAAGTTAAACCCTCCCTCCCAACACCTGAAAAACAAGTATCACCACCAACTCCCACTGAGATGGAATTACCACTTCCCGAGATCCCCACACCACCAGTTGTGGAGGAAATACCACAACATATACCTCCCACACCAGAGACAAAAACAGCACCAAAACCCGAACCCACTCAACCAGTAACAACCCCTCCAACACCTCCAACTCCTACAGCTCCTCCAGCAGAAACCATGGAATCCAAACCCACTGGTGGGGAACTTTTCGATATTGACGAATACCTAGACAAGCTCGACAAACTGGAAATACCAGAGGCCCCACCTGTTGGAGAGGCATCTGAAACACCAGCACCAATACCAGAAATAACCCCCGAATCAAAAGAAGAAGCAAAACCAGTAAGCTCGGAGGAGTTAAAGAAGAAAGAAAAGGATATCCTTAAAGCATTATCTGAGCTTGAAATTATGTAGAGCTTTATTGGTGTTTTTTCTTGGAAAAAAAGCAAACTGATAGCGTAAATATAATAATCGAAGATCGTGATTCTCTAGAGGAGGTAAAGTACTTGATAACAGGCTTTTACGGATTGGGACTATGTGGATATCTAACAACAAAATTTCTCTACGATGCTGCATATAATGCGAAGAAGATAAAGCGATGCGGCATTATATGGTCTGACACCATCCCCCCAGTCGTCGAAGTAGACGATACGGGAAAGTTTAGGTATCCCTTCGAAATACTTAGGATAACTAATAATGCTGCTGTTCTCCTATTTAGATACCAGCCATCTATGAATATACAACCAGGCATTGCAGATATCCTAACAGACCTCGCCAAAGAATACGAAATCACACTCATCCTATGTGGGGGTATAGATATAAATGCGTTCCCGCAAGAAGAAAGAGACGATGCCGATATCGTATATGTTTGTAACAGATCGTTTGAAAAAAAATATATAATTAATGGCTCATGGAATATTAGAAAATCCCCCCCTGAAGTGGTAGTTTCAGGGGGGATAGCATTAATACTCATGTATGCCGATAGGCGTGATGTCCCCGCGGTGAGCCTCCTAACACCAACGATCGCAAGAACTGGCTATATGGACTATAAGGCATCACTACGATTAGCCCGTAAGATAATTGAAATATTCGATCTTGATTTAAACCTCAGCATCATTGAGGAAAGAATACGCGAAATAGAAGCCCAAAGAATACTTAGAATGCTTGAGGAGAGAGAACGACGAAAGAAAGAAGAAATAGAAGAAACAGAAGAAGAATTCGGCATCACATAGCTGGTGCGTTTGCCTGGCGGAGAATTTTTCGAACTTCTATTAAAACTTATCAACATTTGGAAGAATGAGATAACCAATGAAGAACTCCAGAAAATAGATCCAGCATTCCTTGACAAGATAAATGGTATAATATCACGAATAGATGAGGAAATAAAGACCGCACACGTAATAGAAAGAGAAATACTAACGCAGACCAAGAAAGTGATGGAATACATATTAAAGGACCTGAAAGCAGAAAGACTCTCAAAATTGGCAATAGTTACCATATATGGTGGCATAAAACCTGTCGACATTAGTTGGGACGAAAAAACATTCGTAGAGTTATTAGAGAAACACTTAGAGGAAATCAAAAAAACAAAAAAGCTAGAAATAACTATAGACGATCTAGCACTAGAACCCTTCGAAGTAAAAAAAGAACCAAAACGTATCCTATGTATAGCGGAGGCAAAAATAGGAGACTTTATAGGCGATGATCTCTTTGTCTATCGGGGTATTAGAGAGAATACAGTAATATTTATGCCAGAAAAGAACCTAGAAATATTCATCAAAAGGGGGGCCAGACTCAAGAAAATAGGCCCTACTGAACACTAATAGGTGCTATTTCCTTGACTATTTCCTCCCGAATAGCACGCATCTGGGCCTCCTCAAGCTTTGATAGAAGCGCATTTATTCTCGGGATATAACTCTTTACGATAGCCCTAACCGTACCCAAGAGAGCAGGCTTACGGATTTGTATTGCCATAGTAGCCTTCTCAAGCAACGACATGATGAATATGTGTTCTTTCGTCTCTAAGAAAATAAGCTCTTCCCCACCCTTATACCTGATTTTGAGTTCCTCTAAAACGACTTTAATACCCTCCCCCATACTCCCAAGTAGAGCGGATAAATCCATGACAAAGTTCTCATCAATACTCTCAGAACTATGATATGATATTGGATGCCCCCCAGAGGTACTAATAATTATGATATCAACATTACCCAATTTCTCACTAAGCTCTCTCAGAGTACTTTCGATAGCATCAAATACTTCATCCACCGACAATTTAATCCCTCCAAGTACCCCTCTAACTCATCAAAAACACTCACAAATACCCAAATAATATCTATGTATCACAAAAAATATATAAGAAGAACCATGATTCGGGTGACAATAACTGAGTAACAAATGGGCCGGGGCGGACTCGAACCGCCGACCTTCCCGTTTCTCACACATATGTGAGCGGGACGCCATTGCCACTAGGCCACCGGCCCACTTGATGCGGGGGGCGGGATTTGAACCCGCGAAGGCATACGCCACGGGATCCTAAGTCCCGCCCGTTTGACCTCTCCGGAACCCCCGCAATGTCTGCTTACATCCAAAAAAAGAAGAAAAGTTTTCTGATTTTAAAGTTTAGTGTTAAATGAATAGATCACTACGGTAAGAGATCTATGTTACTGTAGTACTGTCTTAGGTTTCTATGTGTTGTATGTCGATACTTGAATCTTCCTGAGGACTTCCTGTATTGCGTCCTTTTGTGTTATGTGTAGGTATATTTGCCACATTTTTGTGCTTGCTGACCATCCCATAACTTGATTCATCGCATATGGTGATACCCCTATTTTCGCAAGTATCGTGGCTCTGGAGTGTCTAAACATATGGGGTGTTATTTTTCGGTGAATATTTGCTTTCTCCGCAAGTATTCGTAGGAGTCTTCTTACCGCTGGATAACTGAGGGGTTTGCTTGGATTTCTTAAGTTACAGAACAGGAAGGCATCGGGGACGTCCTTTAGGGGATGTACCTGTAGCCATCCCTCGATATATTCTGTCCGGGACAGAGGTACAAGTCTTTTTCCATCTCCCACCACGGCGTAGTGTTCCTCTATATTTATGTCCCTTATTCTAACTTTGAGAACCTCCAGTATTCTCGCCCCGCTCTCGTACATGAACTGTAATAATGCCTTATCGCGTGGATTTCTAGCTACTGAAAGTAATTGTGAGTACTCCTCATAGCTCACTATTTTTTTGAGTATTTCGAGATTCTTTTTCCCTTTTGTTGATTTTGGTTTTATCGTGAAAAACCATCTCATTGCATCAGGGGTAGAGCGAGGTGGGAGATCTAGAAACCATCTGAGAAAAACCCTTATCCTCATCATTTTTTCTCTAACGGTAGAATGCTTGTTTCCCTTTCTATTCAATAGGTGATTCACATATTGGCGAAGATCCATACTTGTAAGCTTCTCATATGGTTTATCCACAGTCTTGGAGAACTCCAAAAGCGTGAATATGTACGCCATAATTCTGAACGGACTAAACCCCTTCATTCTTAATTCATCCACAAATAGGAGTATTGCATCCTTGTGCTCCTCACGAATACTTGCCGTCTTTATCAATTCAATAGCTTCATCCAGACTTTCGCATCTCAGTAGTCTTAGGTAATCCATAAAAACCACTCCGCATTTCATGGAGAAATGTACACATAGAATAAAAAACGCCAGAATATCCAGATAATATATCCAAGGGACACCTCATTTGCCGTTGCTTTTTAAAATTCAGTTAATTTTTATATTGGGAGTTGGTATAATATATTCCATGCTGTCGGGAGGGTGTTGCGGATGCCATCAGGTATGGTGTATCTCCACGCAGTAATGTTGCTACATTATGCGGGAAAGGAAATAAATGAGGATAACATAAGGAATATCCTGCAGGCGGCAGGAATAGATGATTACGAGGAGGCATACATAAAGGCCATTATCAATGCCATACAGAAGGTTAATATAGATGAAATCATTGAGCAGGCAAAACAGGCACCGACGGCAGCAATTACTACTGTGACACCAACACCAACCGAGGCACCAGCGAAGGAAGAGGAGAAAAAAGAGGAGGTAAAGAAGAAAAAGAAAGAGGAAAAGAAGGAGGAAGAGGCATTGGCAGGCTTGGCGGCATTATTTGGATAATGCCTAATAATGGTGCATTGAATGCCATCGTCGAATCTTCCACTTGCAACACTAAGGAAGTCAATAAATAAGAGGATTAAGGTCTGGCTTAAGGATGGAACAATAATTGAAGGGACAGTAATTAGTACTGACGAGGTTATGAACATAATGCTTGTTGATGCTAAGGAGTTGAACGAGAAAGGGGAGATAATAAGGAAATGGGGAACAATACTTCTAAGGGGATCAACAGTGCTGATGATCCAAGTATTTGAATAGATTTTTGAGCGATGATGAGTTCAGCCTTGTGTGAGGGATGATCAACGACGGGCAGTCTGAGCCTCTATAACCGCATTAACAACATCCCTATAGGGTGCATTAGTCTTCACTGCTTTCGAATTAAAATGTGTGGGTTCCGCAATATATCCCTTTTCCCTAAGTATTTCTGCGACAACACTCGTCTTTGGAGTTGGTTTTTTGAGGCCGCTGGAGATCGCTTCTAGGTCATAATATAGGAGTATCTCCCGTGTTTTAAGCTCCGATGAGAACCACTTTTTTAGCTTGTGCTTGTGTTTTTCGTTTAGCGGGAGAATATCAATCTTTTTAATGGCGACCTCGACAAATTCTTTGTCAAACATTTTATCTATCCATAGCGGTCCAATCCATCCTTTGCCTTCTCCAAAAGGTTTCTCCGCAATATTGATATCCTCGTTTATATTAATCCAGCCTATTTTTCTCCAGAACTTATCCACAATACGCTTTCCAGGAATTGTTAGGAAGGCTATCTTGATGAAATTTCCTAAGAAAAAACCAAATAGGGGTCTAACAGCAATCGAGTATTTTGTTGCTATGCGGTGGACAAAGTATATCAGGGATCGAACACCAATCTCACCTCCACACAGCGTTGGGGCTGTCCATACACCATATTTCCTTAGTGCGGAATTTGGAAATTTCCCTATGAGGGGTGCGGTATCCGTCGCTGTAACTAGTAGTAAACCATTTTTCCTCTTGAGTGCCCTTATCGCTGAATCTATAAATGGGGCTGGCGTCCCAAACGGATCTATGTCAATGATATCTACTGGTTTTCTCCACAATCTAATACTCGCTAATAGATGATTAGCATCATAGTTTAGTATTGCTACGTGGGCCCTAAAACTTGGAGGGAATTCCCGAGCATTAAACTGCATGAATCTCGTACATAGAGGGTTTATATCGTTCAGAATAACATTAGCATATCCAACCTCATTGAGGACTCTAAAGCCTCTTATACCAGTCCCAGCTAGGGCCTCGATATATGTAATATCCTCAATATCTATATCCATGAGTTCTGAGTATGTGGCTATAGATATTAATGTCAAATCACGGTTTAACTCCATGGCGGGGTTATAGAATATTGGTAGCTCTGCTGGAAGGTAGCGTCCTGGTCTTGAGTAATAGTGGGGGTCAGGTATCCAGTATAGTGTTCCTCCCTCCCTTATTCTCCTAATCTTTATATCATCAAAACTTGATGTTTCGTTCAGAAGCTCTACCATATACCATCTCCCAAAAAACCAAGTGTTTTTTGAATAGTATTTTGGAGTAAAGAGATTGTATATTGATTGTGTGAGAGATGGTGCTTATAGTTTTCGAGGGCATAGATGGTAGTGGAAAAACCACGCAGGCAAGAATGCTTCACAATGCACTATTGGAGAGGGGATATCATGTTGTCTTTCTTCATGAGCCAACGGATAGCCCCTATGGAAACCTAATACGGAAAAAACTCAAGAGTGGCGACTACACACCTATGGAGCTGTACGAGTTATTTCTCAAAGACAGGATGATAAATGCTGGGAGGATACGTAACTATATTTCGGAGGGTAAAATAGTGATTATGGATAGATACTACATATCCACAATAGCATACCAAGGGGCTCAAGGAATTCCAATAAGCAAGATACTTAATGACCACTCAAGCCTACCGACGCCAAATATGATTTTTATCCTCGACATAGACCCTAAAATAGCATTATCACGAATAAAACCAGAGGACACATTCGAGGCAATAGACTTCCTAGAAAAAGTCAGAGAGATATATCTGAGGATACCCAAAATACTCGCTTCGATCAAATGTAATATATACATAATCGACGCATCCAAGGAGCCTCTGAAAATACATAGAGAAGTACTCGAAAAAGTCCTCGGAAAACTCGAAGAGGTCAACAATGCCTAGGTATACAATAGAGTACAGGGGAGGTAGATATGTAATATTAAAAGAAAGCAACCCGCAGTGGCGTATACTTATCTCTGATGGCATAGGAGAAGATACAGATGATTATATTGAACTGCATCCAATAGAGGTGGCATACTTGCTCATAAAGAAACATGGCACTATACCGGGAAAGGAGTATACTGAGACACTTAGATTAATAGAAAGATTCACTAGTGATGATCCAGACTACATGATAAGACTCTCAACATATCTGGATCTCAGAGAAAGGGGGTTTAAGGTTAGGATATTCGATAGGGAACCCATAGTTTTTGAGGTATTCAATAGGGGGGAGGATCCCTTGACTGGAACATCAAGTAGATATATAATGGTTGTACCAGCAGAGAAAAGTATGAGTATCGATGAGTTGGATAGGGCATTAAAAATAGCTGAGGATGCAGGAAAAGACCTAGTCTTAGCAATAGTTGATCAGGATGGTGACATTGTGTATTATAAAGTTAGTGCGACACTAAAATTTAAGGTAAGCCTAAGGCTCAAGAAGGCATAATGCTACGAGAGCATTACACGATTGTATCTGAGGATGTTACTGGTATGACTATTACTATTAATAGCTATTAAGAGAGAACTCTTAGGGGGTCTTTTTTGAAGATTGGTGAGTTTCAAAGAATAATAAAAAAACTCATAAATGAGAGATCAGACACCATAATGGATCTACTTTATGATGCCCAGACAATAACGGCAGAACTTCTTCAAGAGGCCACGAATGCGGAGGCCATCTTACAATATATAGAGGGCGCAATCCTAGAAATATTCATTATAGCGACACTCCTCAAGGTCGACATCGAGAAAATACTTAAGGAGACTCTGAGAAGACTAGAAAATAAAAAAATGAGGCCATGTGCGGAATAATTTACCCAAAGAAGTCAAATAAACTTGCTTGTCTTCCAGATTTTTCCTCTCTCTCCAGCCTCTTAAATACTTCATCGAGTTCTTTATTCACTCTATCGGGATTAAAATCGTGCTCCTCAACCAAGAATTCCAAGACTTTTTCTCGGTCTGGTTCCTTGAATTCTATCCTATAGTTATTCGTCACGGGTGGATTAAGAAATATCGACTTTAATTCTGATGGTTTGTATGGGTATGTCCATTTTATTAATCCAAGCCCAACTATGCGCTCTAGAGATCCATGTTTTCTTATGAGTTCATATGCTCTTTTTGGTCCGATTCCCCGGAAGCCCTCTGGGTTAAAATCGGTCCCTATAAGTATCGCAAGGTCTACAAGTTGCTCATGGCTCAATTCGAGCTTTCCTAGTACTTCTCCTAGGGTATATTCTTTTATCTCTTCCTCGCCTTTCCTCCCACCACCCTTGGTTATCCTTAAGCCCCTTATAACGCGAGGTGACCCATATAGAAAGGAATCATAATCGGGAGAACTCACAGCATAGGCATCACCATTTTTTACGAGAAATGCTGCTTGAGCCTCTCCATCATGTGGCGCTTCAACTATTGGTACACCAAGATATTTTAGGAGAGTCTTGGCACTATTAACCATGTAGTCCTCAATACGAGCCGCCTGTTTAGCATATTTCTTAGCCTCCTCATAATCCCCTCGAGCAAGAGCCTCAATGTACTTCTGCTCCGCGTCTTCTCTCCTTATCTGTCGCATTTGTAGAACCTTAAGCTTAAGTGGATGTGGAGGCCCATCAAAAACATATACTGGCTTAATCCCCAACGCCAACATCCTACAGGTCCTATTAAAGAGACCAACCAGATGTGATGTTATTCTTCCATGAGAGTCTCTAAGAGGCTTGCCCGTTCTGTCCCGGATTATCGTTGTCATCTCATATAGTGTGACTAATGCGTCAACAGCAATAATTTTTCCCTCCAAAATATTTAACTTCTCTATTCGTGTCCCTTGTATCCCCCTTTCTCTGAATAGCTGTCCAAATTTCACACCCACACAGATCACCGTATGTTAGTCCAATTAATATAATTCCAAAAACTGTTATTTTAGGAAATGATGGTGAGTTTTAGTGTTACAAGTATTCGCGACACAGGGGGGGCTTGACTATATACTCTCACTACTAGTATTCATACTGTTCATATTTTTTTATAATGAACTTCAGATATGGATTCTAACCTATAGCCTGAAGTCGTTTATTAATGAAATTACGGTCTATGAGAAACTCTCTAGAAGATTGTTTCTAAGCCTAATACTGGCAAATCGCAAGGATCTTATCGATAATATAGAAAGCGAGGATCCAGAGGTAATAGCACGAAAAATAGTTCTATCTGAGGGATTTAGGAGGATAAATCGCTGGATAGATGAGATGATAAATAGTTTTCTCATATATCCAGTAACGCTGGATCCGACAGGAATACTTGATAGACTTGAACACCTAATTAATATTAGGAGAGAAAGATTCCTAAAGATATCCAGCAATATACTGCCAGACGCTCCAAACTATATAAGTAAAAACCTAGAAAGCGCATTGGAAGCGGCTGCAGCAATAAGGTATCTATGGAAAATCTCAAGTCACATTTATCGTGTTGGAAAAAGAACAAAGAATATATACTACCTACTCCAGTTGAGAATTCTTATGCCATTCCTTAGGGAGCTATGCTTGAGTTTCTTTGATGCGATGCGGGGATTCATAAATGGTGTACCTGTGGGTGATAGTGTTGGTGCGATGGTTGCACAGAGGTTCTTTGGAAGTGAAGTAGAGGTAGACGATGAGGATAAGATAGCATACAGCTCCACAGAAATAGACGGTAGATACATATTGGCGGTAAAGGCAGCAGGGCCAGGGAGTGAGATAGGACACCCCGGAAGATTCCTTGAGAAAATAATCCAGAAACTTAACGGTGATGTCGATGCAATAATAACAGTTGATGCAGCCCTAAGATTTGAATCCGAAGAAATCGGGGAGGTAGACGTCGGGGTAGGAGCAGCGATAGGAGACCCTGGCCCCGAAAAATTTAGGATTGAGAAATGGACAACAAAATATAGAATACCCCTCTTCGCGGTAGTTATAAAGGAAAACTACATAGAGTCCCTTACTCCATTAAGAAAGGAACTGTTAGATTCCATAAAAAGAGCATATGAGATAGTAAAAAGACTGATACTTGAGGAGGTCCCCGAGGGCGGAAAAGCAATAATATTGGGTATCGGAAACACCATTGGTGTTAGTAATAAGCCAATAAAGCGTGTCCTCGAAAAATAATGACTAATACAGGTCTGGTACTTAGTACGATGACTATGTAATAGACTCTTCAAAAAATGGAAGATTAATTCTGCGGAGCGTAGATCCAATTAATACAAGAGGACAAATATTTGATGTAGCTCTATACTATATTCTCGTATTCTTTTCTGTATTCCTCCGATATTGATCACTATAAAAAATTCCTTTGACTTCTTTCTTAAAAATAATCCGTTTCATTTTAATTTATGCGAGTATTTTTAGTTTTATGGTATTAGGGATAGATACGGTGAACTTTCGTGGTATTCAAGGATAAATATGGTCATTATCGTTTCAAGATAGTACTGTATGGTCCATCACTTGGAGGAAAAACAACAATGCTTAAGGCTCTATATAACAAGATAAGGCTTAGGAAGGGAAAACTTAGAATGATCGCTGACGAGAGTGGAAGAACGATATTCTTCGACTATGTTCCTTTGGGGACATCTGGGAACATCTTCTTTGACCTATATACGGTACCAGGCCAACGCAGACATAAAACTCAGAGAAGAATAATCCTTAAGGGTGCAGATGCAGTAATATTCGTCGCGGACTCCGATCCAGAAGCATTAGAGGAAAACATATATAGTATACAAGAATTAAGGACATTCTTAGGGTCAGAGTGGGGAAAGATCCCCATAATTGTAGCTCTAAACAAGAGAGATCTCCCCGATGCACTACCAGAGGTAGTTCTACTGAGAGTATTACGACTCGACGGGCCTTTCCCAGTATTCAAGACTGTAGCTATCGAGGGACTAGGAGTTAAAAGAGTCTTCCAAGAAGCAACAAGACTAGCAGTCCTCGCAAGAGTATTCCCAGACACATATAAAAGAGAAGTAGAAATTCTAGCAAGAGAGACTAGAAGAAAACTCGGAATATAGATTTTTCTAAATAACCACTATCCTCGCCCTGAGAAAATAACCCAAGATGAAAAAGAGAATAAGAAGGATTACATCTCGAATAAAAAATAGGATGGCTAGAGAGTACGTAAGACTGATTCAGGGCCGACCTCGCTCCATTCTTTGCGCGTGACAACTATCTTCTTAAATGCAGGAAGTGAAGCTAGAATACTCCCACCTATAAATACGCCATAAATCCTTTCCTCTGGGGCCTCAATAGCAACCTTATCACGTGCCCTCTCGGGTACTATTTCCTTCAATTCTTTTTCAAGCCTTTCAGCAAAGTTGGGAATCATCGTGTTTCCTCCAGAGACAACAATATTTGAGTACATCGCGGGCCTAACATCTATGTCACAGGCAAAGATAGCATCTAGTACTAGCTCATCTAGTGGCTTCGCTTCTAGTCCTATTAGCATAGGATTGTACATTATTTCAGGGGCCATAAAGCGTTCCTCAACAAGTTCCACAACCCTTCCATCCGGTAATTCATAACTCCCTGCAACAGCCTTAGGTATCTTCTTTGCTTTTTCTAGCTCAGCCTTATAGTCCATCGCGAAATAACAAAGTTTCTCCTTAATATCTCTTGCGATCTCCATCTCCGCCGAGCTAGTAAAGTATAGGCCTCTTTTTGTAAGTAGCTTAGCCAGATAGCGTGTAACATCACGACCTGCCAGATTAAGCCTCCTAACAGCATGAGCCAATAGATAAGATTCTTGCACAGGAACAATATGTGTAACTCCATCGCCAGAGTCAATAACAAGTCCCGTTACACGACCAGCCGCATATAAGCTTAAGATAGCCTGGGTAGCAACATATATCCCTGGGACACCAAAGGTTTCAAATAATATCTCAGCCATTCTGATTCTATTATCTTTTGGGCTAAGAGGTGCTTCGGTAACTAGGATTGCCTGATCCTGAGGATTTACGCGGAGTTCTTTATAGTAAAGATGATAGATAAGTTTCTCCCATGCATCCCAGTCCGCAACTATTGCGTGTTCTAATGGCCAAACCAATTGGAGAACACCTCTCATGTGTACGGCGTCACGCCCCACATAGTATTCTAGTGTCTCTGCCTCTGGCATTACTACAGTATATTTTGGATATCCTACTACTGTCGGGAATACGCTTCTAGGGTACTCATCTCCAGCAAATCCGCACTTGGTGAATCCTGTTCCTAGATCTGCTATTACCGCGGGGTTTTCAAGCTCAGGAATCTTATGAGCAGGCACAGCTCCCGCCAATATTAACACCTCCATTGTTGATGAATTTTTCTCAAATATAATACGGTATACTCTTTATAAATAAGCTTACCTCCCAGAGACCTATGTACCCCACGGTCTTTGATGTCTTATTCTGGATTACCAAGATTGAGAAGACTGAAGACTGGGTGGTTTGTTTTTATTTCTTCAATCAACCACTTTGTGTATTCTTTAGTATTCCGTTTTAGGTTTTTTGGTATCCTCTGTTGCAGCAAATCCACCAGTCTTTTGACTTTCTGTTTTTGATCCGTTAGATATGCCAATATTACTGTGTGTAGTTTTGGTGCATCATTCGAATATCCACCACCCGAACACATCAATATTGGTATCCCTAATTCTCTGAGCCGTGTTGCTATGTGTATGTACCCATTGATTGTGTAGTTTAGGTGTGTTAGTGGATCATCGAAATATCCATCAACTCCGCATTGAAATACTATGGCTTGCGGTCTATACCCCTCAAGTATTGAAATAACTACTTTGTCAAAAACTTCTATCAGATCGGAGTCGCCGGAGTATGGGGCTAGTGGAACATTGAGTGTATATCCCTTACCATTTCTCTCCCCTATTTCCCAAAGGAACCCACGCCCAGGGTATAGGTAATTTGGATCTTCATGTATGGAAATCTTAAGTATCGGTTTATCATAGAGTATTAGATATGTGCCCTCTCCCGCGTGTCCGTCTATGTCTATATATGCCACCTTTTTGCCCTTCTGACGTAGATACTCCAATGCTAGTGCGCAGTCATTAAAGACACAGAAGCCACCATCAGCATTATACTTTGCGTGATGATAACCTCCAGCTATGTTGAAAACTATATCTGTATTTCCGCTAAGTATTAGGTCGCACCCCCTTATCGCGCCACCACAATAACTAAGTCCCCACTCAAATATGCCCTCAAAGCATGGAGTATCCGTTGAGAATTCCGATAAGTAAGGTATGGTAAGTCTAGAGCATTCCTTGACTTTTCTTATATAGTGGGGAGAATGTATCCCAAGCTCCACGAGTAAATTCTCCTCTATATACCTTGGCTCATATATTCGGATATCTAGAAGTTCCTTCATTAGAGCTAAAGTTTCTTTGAATCTCTCAGGCTGGAATGGATGCCCAGGGCCAAAATTGAGCATTAGATACTTCTCGGAATATATTACTGCCGGCTTCTTCATCGGTTCGGCACCAATCCGATATCCCCTCTTGTTTTAAGATTTTTTGATATTTTTCTTGAGAATTGTGTGTGAATAAATATGGATGCGGATAAGTATGACGATATCTATGATTTAGTTAGGTCTATTACTGACATAAGTAGAGAGGAATTTGAGGACCTAGTGGATCGCATATATGCCGCCAACCAAGAAAAAATAAATAGACGTGCCGCTGCAATACTCGTGGCGAAAAAATTTGGGATAGACATAACAGAGATCATGTATCCCCCAATCGTCGGTAGGCTCATAGAAGTCGGTCCTGTGAGAATCGCAAAAAGCTTATCTGGCGGAACTCCGTTTGTTCTATTTGCCATTGTTGATGAAAAGAAGAGAATCCAAGGTGTCGCCTTTGGAGAACACCATGTAAATATTCTTAGAGCGAATGAAGATAAGCCTATAAGGATAAGAAAATATAGTCGTGTAAGGCTAGAAAAATACTCTGGGATAAAGGTTACCGAGCGCTCAATAATAGAGGTATTGGATGATTCATCACTTCCATCTATAACAGATTTGAGCCCCGCTTGGTCTCCATCCCTAAAGTTTATTAAAGATACTAGAGGAGCATGGCTTGTCAAAGCGGTAATATTAGACCAAGTAATAACGGAATATTCGGCATGCCCAATATGTGGGAAAGCCGTAGACATGGTTGATGACAGATGGGTTTGCCCTGAACATGGAGAAATAGACATTCCAAAGTCCGAGAAGATATGGAGATTTATGCTTAGTGACCCCTCTGGCGTCTATCCAGCCGTATATTTCAAGGAATTACCATACGAATCTCTAGTCTACAGGGAAGCTGTTCTTAAGGGATATTTCAGGGATGATGAATTCTATATAATGAAGATATACTCAGTGTCGCCTGAGGAGGTAATTAAAGTCGACTAATACTTTCTGGCTACGAAACCAATATACCTGCCAATATAGCTAAATGGTGGTATTTCTTGGACAATTTTGTCTATCTTGTAGAGGACTTTTTGTAGCGAGTTAAATTTCTCCTTTTTGAAGTCTAAAGGCAGAACCGAGAAAACCCCTAGTAGTTTTAATATTTTTAGGCGGACATTCATACAGAGCTTCCTAATTTCAATGATATTATAGAAGTGTGTTGGTATGCGTATGTAGCGATTTTGGATTGGTATGCGTATTCGTGCATGAGTCTTGCCAGCATATTTTATTGTTTTTAGAAAAAGCTTGGGGTTCCTAATGACCTTTATTATCCAATCTAAGGCAAATCTATTTAGTGTCGTCCCCACGAAGATTCCATCTTTACGTAGGACTCTACTTATTTCCCTAAACGCTCGTGGATAGTTTAGTGTATGATCTAGTGGACCAAATATCGCGGTGACCAAGTCGAATTTTCTGCTACCAAAAGGAAGAGCCTCGCTCACACAACATACAAAATCCACATTTTCAAGCCTTCTTTTTCTCGAATATCCTTTCGCCTTAAGTAGTGGTGGGAGTGCTATATCGCAACCAATAATCTTCGACATAATATTTTCTCCAGATAGAAAGTTGATGATCACCCAGATTTCCCACCCACTTCCACAACCAATAGAGAGAATCGAGATATTATCCCTCTTAGGGATATTTTTTAGACCATACCAGATAAGCCCCTTGTGAAAATATCTGAGATACCTCAACCAATCACTCTTATTGGCGGCCCAAAAATTTGGCGGAATCATACGGTAGGCAGTAATGATTTTCCTATATCTCCTATAGAATATCCTTGGGAAAAACGTCAAGATCCCCTTATGTATGTAATATTTCTCACCATTTGTGATCATATAGCCATTATAAATTTCGCCATTGAACTCCTTACCGATGAATAGATTCTCCACCTCAAAGCCTAAGTACTCCAAGAGCCAGGTTTTCATCACTATCAACTCTTAGGTTGATTTAACACTGTTGCATCCAATATTAGACTCATTAGAGAAAAACTCTGGAAAAATGCCCCGGGCGGGACTTGAACCCGCGATCCCCGGCTTGAAAGGCCGGGATGCT
>CAZVPA010000034.1:0-19318 GCA_964628995.1 uncultured Nitrososphaerota archaeon
CATTCATCCCCCAGATGCAATCTGGGGGCTTTCTGCGGTACTCTTTGTAACAATGTACTTCTTTCCAGATCTTACATCAAAAATAAGCCACGTGCCTATATCTTCTTTATAGATTTTAGACTCCCCTGATAATTGATAATTCCGTGAGTTGGAGACTTTAATCAATTCTTTTATAAAAGTAACAATCTCATCTAAAATATTGAGAACATATAACTGGTGAGCCCATTGACAACGCAGGTAGGGGGAGTAGAAATACTAATGCAGAAACGCCTAACGGATGTCATAGTCATATTCTCAACCAGGAAGATAGACTTCGCAGACCTAACAACAGAATTCGTCGCGAGGGTGCTGGTGGAGGACGAGAACATAAAGAGGAGAATAGAGGAAGCATTCAGAATAAGATATAATGGGGTGAGGTATTGGGAGAGGCAACAACCACCAGAAACAAGCGACATAGAACTACTATATAATGGAGAGGTAATGCTTAGAATAAGCCTAAAAACAACAACAAAAGGAAGAAGAATAACAAACCAACTAAGAGAACTCATCAGAACACTAAGACCAGAAGAAATAGGAGCACTAGCATTTCCAGCAAAAATAGTACAAAAGGATGATGGAGAAGAGATAAGGCTAGTACTAACAGTAACGACATACGAAACAGCAACAACACTAGGAGCAGTAGGACTGGAGGAAGAGATAGCGAGAAAAATGAGAGAGAAAAAACAGAGAGAAAACCTGAAAGAAGTAATGGGAATAAACCTAGACGAGGTAGGAATAATACAGAGCATAGCACTATCAATACAATCGAGAGAGAAAGCCGAGGAAGCCGCAAAAGAAGCCAAAGAAGCGAGAGAGAAAGCCGAAGAGATCGTGAAATTGTTGGAAAAAGTTATAGAATTGATGAAGAGACAAAATCCTAAAGAGACATAGAAGAAGACGTTAGATTTATGTCCATCTTCGGAACAGGATGCAACATTATAAGGGCGACAATAGCATCAATAGAAATACCCTCAAAGATACATATGGAAGCACAAAAGAAGGCATCTTGAGTAGGGTAGCTAGTGGAGATAAAAAATCTGGCGCTCCCCGGCGATTCTTAGGAACTACGATACTTCTTGTCATTTTAGTTTGGAATCCCCACATCGTTGTTTGACTTTTTATTAATATTTCCTTCTAGCATATTGGGATATCGAATACCTCATGAACGCCCTACACCTTTAATATACCTAGAGCCCTGCCTCAACTTTTTCTCTAGCTTCTCCGCAAGACCTTCACACCGTAACTCCGAGAAACATGGGATTATCAGGCCTAAGAGACCCCGCTTGTTTCTGCTTCTCTATAGAATCCCTTTTCTATTTAATTGTATTAAAATTCCTAATTTATTGGAGAAATATGGGTGCTTATTGTTGGTCAGGGAGTCCCCCTTCATATTTGAGGATGCGGTTCCTAAGGAAAAGTTTTTTGATAGGAAGCAAGAGTTAAATTTCTTCGTCAATAACGTAAGGGTTAAACGGAAGATGCTTCTATGTATCGTTGCTCCCTTGAAATATGGGAAGAGCAGCCTCATGCAACGCTACCATGAGATCTTGCTGGGCTTCCCCGATATAATCTCCATATATATCAACCTCAAGAAGGTGAAAGATCCTATTAGGTATATTATTACTGTCCTAACGAGCCATGGCTTCAATTTGGATAGAGAATACCGAGAAGGTCTCAAGAGAGGAGATTTACGGCCTCTTTTTGATAGATTAAATGAATTGCTCACTGCTACTGGCAAGTGGCTCTTCCTTCTGCTTGACGAGTTTCATCTTCTGCCTGAATTAGTCAGGAGAGAGGGTTTCTACAGGGGCTTTTCTGACGAACTTGTTTTCGGTTTTTTTAGGGGGCTTGCCGAGGGAGCCAGAATTAGTTATGTTGTTTGTGGCTCGGTGATTGAGCCCTTGATGCGTGCTTTAGATATCTGGGGTGGTAGGTTTCAGGTACTATACCTGGGCCCATTTGACGAAAAGGATGCAGTAGATATGATTAAGAGTCTCTTTCGTGAGGGTGGTATGATCATCAGTGACGAGCATGCCAAGATTATTGCTGAGGCCGCTGGATATCATCCCTTCTATATACAGTATATGGGGCATCAGATATATGTACAGGGAGAGATAAATAGGGAGACAATAAGGAATGCCAAAAAGGAGTTGTACAATTTTCTACTACCAATTTTCGAAGAATATTTCGAAAAAATAGGGAAGCTAGAGGACGATCCAATAAGAATATTAAGAAAGATAATAAATAGGGAAGTCTTAGATATGAAAGAAATAGTTACTGCCGCAAAACTTAGGAGGATGGGTATAATCAAACCAGCTAATGGTGACTACCTATTTGTGGATCCACTATTCGAAAGATATGTAAAAAGCATCCTAGCGGGATATAAGCCGATAGACATAGTCGTCGTTGGCCACTGGGCGGAGCGAATCGTTGGGAACTACCTCCTCAGCAAAGGATATATTCCTTATTATTCGCACGATAGCCGAGGCGTATTCGACATATACGTTAGAATCCGCAATAATGATATTGGTATTCAGGTGAAGTATTCCTCGAGTGGCGAGATATATCTATCCGAGGAGGACGCAGAAAGAATAGTGCTAGCCGCAAAAGAAATGGGATGGATCCCAATACTGGCCATTGTAAGCAAACAAATAAGGTTTTTCCCAAAAATAAAGCCAGGAAAATACACCACAATGAACGGATATACAGATATAAGGAGAGTAATAGAGAGCCTTGGACACAGACGTACCTAAACAAGCCAAGCATAGAGTTAGTTCTTTCAAAACCAATATAAGACAGATTAGGCACATATACCAACAGTATTCGACCCAAGCTATTTTTCTTAACTTTGTTCATCCTTATGATAAAATAAATATACTCCCAGAAGGCTTTCTTAACATGTTTATGTGTTATATTTAATAAGTAATTTTCCTAGATACATGCCAATCATCATAATATTAGTCAGTAAAGCCTAGGGATCCATATGATTGATCGAGTAGTCATATTACCCATAAAGTTTGCAGGGTTTGGTTGATGGAATAAAAATCAATCTAATGTTCCCCAGAATCTGCCAGGGGTCGGTAATGGTTGATACAGATAGTGTTGAGAGAATCTCTTGGAGGAACATTTCCGTAATTATTTTTGGGTTGGCGATATGGGGACCATTTGTAAGTGCTATCAATATCTACTGGGATGTCTTTCTCTATGAGCTTGGTGCGACACCAATAATAATATCGCTCATCGCCATGGTGTCGGGGACAGCAAGACTTGTTGCAAGTATCTATGGAGGGTATCTTGCGGATAGGTTTGGGAGGAGGAAGATCATTGTTTCCATGTCCTATGTGCTCGCTATGGTATATCTCCTATTCTATTTTGCGAAAACCTGGATACATATTCTCTTCATTGTGATAATATTTGGTCTTACCTCAATATACTACCCAGCCCTACAAGCAATCATTGCCGATAGTACACCACTAGAGAAGAGGGGAAGGATATTCTCAATAATAAACCTTGTCTCCAGCCTGACGAGTATAGTTGCCCCATTGATAGCATATAGATACATCGAGAGTATGGGTATCATTGAAGGAATGAAAGAACTCTTCTTCCTAGCATTCCTGACGGGGGCTTTGATATCGACAGCAAGACTAATATTCATCGAGGAGACACTTAGGACTAGACATACGGAGCATAAATCGATCCTATCGAGCTATAGGGAGGCATTCGGGGTACTC
This sequence comes from uncultured Nitrososphaerota archaeon, assembly GCA_964628995.1. GTDB lineage: Archaea > Asgardarchaeota > Njordarchaeia > Njordarchaeales > Panguiarchaeaceae > Panguiarchaeum. The sequence goes on from CAZVPA010000034.1 coordinate 3,771, forward strand.
AGGAAAAGGGCGGTGGAGCCGATATTATTCATATGTATTAGGAACCTCATGTGGGGGGTGATATACCTAATACAGCTATATACAATGCTATACCTCGGAATCAACTATATGTTATGGGCATTCATACAGATGACTGTTATGATACTAACAGCAATAACGTCAATACCTGCGGGCATAATCACGGATAGATTTGGGAGAAGAAAAACAACAATCATAGGGACAATAATCAGCCTATTCGGAATCTCATGTCTCGCATTCCCACCCAGAGAATCAGCATTTATATATGTCCTATGTGGCCTATCACTACTAGCAGTCACCAACGTAATTATAGCTAATGCCATATCGACGATGGTAATGGATCTAATGCCCCCTGAGATCAGAGGGAGAGGATACGCAACACTAGGCATTATAGTGTTCCCAGTCTACATCTGTGGCGTCCTTATTGGAGGAATCCTATACACACTCCATCCAAGAATACCATTCATACTCGCCGTGTTCCTGGTTGCGATAACAATCATAGTATCCCTAATGCTTCCAGAAACCCTGAGAAGAAAAAATGAACACGCGCAACAATCTCTATAACCTAGCAGAGATAAGGATTAGGCCATATCTTCGCCACATGTATCATATTACATTAAGAAAAGAATACTTATTGTTTTCAACAAAAACGTTACTCATCAAATCCGTTGGCAGCACATACCGCCGATACCAAATAGGATCATTGCTGGGGAGTCCCCGGCCATCTCCGGGTAATCCCCAGCTCTCCAGAGAACATGCGTTGGGAGTCCCCGGCCATCTCCGGGTAATCCCAACATTCTCTCCAAAAATATTATATACACTTTATGCTTTATAAAGGATAAGATGGGTTCAACTATGATTGTGCTATCTGGGGATACATCAGAACGTGTGATGATGCTTATCATCGCAAAAAGCGAAAACTTTAGACTATTACACGACATATTTTGTGAGTACCTAGGTGTTGGGAGAGACTGCTACCTACACTTCCATTCATTATCCTCGAGGAAAAGGAGACAGTTATCCAGAAAAATCCTGACAAATCTTGAGGACGTATGCAGACACCTTATCTTCACAAAAATAATAGTCACCCGCAAGAACTTTAGGACATATTCACAAAGAATAATTAGGATAATAATCCTTCTAAGAGAGAAACACCAAGTCGATAGGGTCATCCTAGGATCCGACTTCACATACTACCTAAAGAAAAAACTTAGATATATAGGACCCCACATCGTGGACGATAGATCAATCGAGGTCCAGGTCGCTGACGTAATGGCCAACACATATAGACGACACAGAAGATTCGTTGGCAAATTCATGATAAATGTCCTATGACCCGCCAAATAGGGACAGCACCCAAGAGACAGAGAATAATACCAAGACCCCAAATCCACAACAGAGAGGGGATCAACTCAATATTAACGACACATCATATGCTAAAAAAGAGAAAGATTCTTGACAAAAATTGTGATTAGTCTCTACCAAACACCTCCTCAAATTCCCGGGCAACCTCCTCAGAAACCCCCTCCTCCTCAATAGTCTCCATCTCCGGCCTGATACCAAGCCTATTCGCTACCCAGTATTTAAGTTCCTCAACCTCCTCCGAGAGACCAGTCCACTCAGCAAGTAGTGAGCCATATGAACCCTCCAGTTCTCTATGTAGTTTTTCGAGCTGCTTAATTAGGCGTGGATATTCCCTCCTAATAAAGACCCATACGATAGAGTTATCACCTCTACGGATAAATATCGGTACTTCGCCAGAGAGTACGAGGCTCCTCAACTCCCTACCAGCTATCTCCCCAGTCATCGTATGTATACCCATCAAACCAGAACTTATTAGTGATATATCAAACCGTGTCTGGAAGTCCTCAGGAATCGCAAACATCGGTACGCCCCCGACATCAGAGAGACCAAAAGCAATAATATCCCTCTTCCAGTTCCTGAACATCCCATAGGTATAGGCCTTAAATAGTATTATGACCAGTATTATAATAATGACAAGATACCAATCCGGCATCAGTGGGAAAATAAGATCTAACTTATCTGGAATAAAATCATCATCAGTATCTGGATCCAATGGATCCGTCTTCCTGACATAAACCTCCTCATAGTCTGTCAAGCCATCACCATCAGTATCCATGGAATTAAGATCAGTACCTCTTTGATATTCCTCATAGTCTGTCAAGCCATCACCATCAGTATCCAGAATCGTCGGATCACCATGCTTCTCCAACTCTAAGTTATCATTCAACCCATCACCATCAGTATCTGGGGATCGTGGATCAGTCCCATATATGTATAACTCATCATAATCCACCAATGTATCACCATCAGTATCATTCCTCGTTGGATCTATCCCAAGCGATACCTCCCTCCCATCACTCAACCCATCACCATCAGTATCATTACTCAGGGGGTCGGATCCATACATTGCTACCTCCCTATAATCACTCAGCCCATCACTATCTGTATCATTAGCAGTAGGATCTGTCTGTCTCACACCAACATCGGGTATGTCAAAACCAACATACTCCTCATAATCTGTCAGGCCATCACCATCAGTATCCGGAACCGTCGGATCAGTATAGATGATCCTGCCAAGACCAGTAATGTTAAAGCCCATGGTCTCATTATAGTCAGTGAGGCCATCACCATCAGTATCATTCTCCTTAGGATTGGTCTTACGGATCCCAATACCAGTAATGTTGAAGCCAGCCACCTCTTCACCATCAATAAGACCATCACCATCAGTATCAATATCGAGGGGATCCGTAGAGTAGACATTAACCTCGTCATAGTCATCGAGGCCGTCACCATCAGTATCCTCACTGGTAGGATCTGTCTGTCTCACACCAACATCGGGTATGTCAAAACCAACATACTCCTCATAATCTGTCAGGCCATCACCATCAGTATCCGGAACCGTCGGATCAGTATAGATGATCCTGCCAAGACCAGTAATGTTAAAGCCCATGGTCTCATTATAGTCAGTGAGGCCATCACCATCAGTATCATTCTCCTTAGGATTTGTTTTCCGCACCCCTATGTTGGGTATGTGGATCCCATAGATTTCGAGTCCATCGATAAGCCCGTCACCATCAGTATCGTTTAGTGTTGCACTGGTATTGTAAATATATATTTCGTTCCAGTCATCGACACTGTCGTTGTCTGTATCTACATTATTTGGATCTGTACCATAAGTCATTAGTTCTTCTTTATCACTAAGCCCATCTCCATCAGTATCAAATTTTGTTGGGTCTGTAAGATATTTCTTTGCTTCCTCATAGTCTGTTAGGCCATCACCATCAGTATCATTGGTGAATGGATTCGTTGTCACGACCCCTATCCCAGTTATGTTCACCCCATTAATCTCCTCATAGTCAGTCAGATTATCATCGTCAGTATCAGCATCACATAGGTCAGTCCCAACATAGTCCTCCCGCGAGTCCGATAGGCCATCGAGATCAGTATCATTCTTCCAAGGATCTGAAGAATAGTAGTACTCACACCAATCATCCAAACCGTCTCTATCTGAGTCATATCTGGTCGCGTTCGAATAGACAACATAACTATATACTGAACCATTTGGATACACCACCGTTACGTTCCATCCCAACTTTACTTCCAGTGCATCGTTCAGTCCATCATTGTCCGTATCTAGTTCTGTGGGATCTGTCAGGTATATTCTTGCCTCCTCATAATCTGTCAGGCCATCACCATCAGTATCACTATTGTTGGGATCGGTATACCGTATTCCTATCCCAGTTATATTGACACCATATACTTCTTCGCCATCAGGTAGTAGATCATCATCAGTATCATTGTCCAGTGGATCGGTATTATAGGTTATTTCTTCCTCATAGTCACTCAGCCTATCATTATCCGTGTCATACTCGCATGGATCCGTATAGTAGATTGATGCCTCCTCATAGTCACTTAGCTCATCTCCATCGGTGTCAATCTTTGTTGGGTCTGTATACCTTAACCCTATGCCGCTTATGTTTATTCCTGTTGCTTCCTCATAGTCTGTTAGGCCATCACCATCAGTATCATTGGTGAATGGATTCGTTGTCACGACCCCTATCCCAGTTATGTTCACCCCATTAATCTCCTCATAGTCAGTCAGATTATCATCGTCAGTATCAGCATCACATAGGTCAGTCCCAACATAGTCCTCCCGCGAGTCCGATAGGCCATCGAGATCAGTATCATTCTTCCAAGGATCTGAAGAATAGTAGTACTCACACCAATCATCCAAACCGTCACCCTCCGAGTCGTACTTTGTGGCGTTTGAGTATACATTATAGGTTAATGTTGTTCCGTTTGGATATACTACTGTGACACTCCATCCTATTTTTGTTTCGAGAGTGTCATTTAATTCATCATCGTCAGTATCTATGTCCAGTGGATTAGTATAGTAGTTCTTTGCTTCCTCATAGTCTGTTAGGCCATCACCATCGGTATCACTGTTTAGTGGATCTGTTTTTACGGTACCTATCCCCTTAATATATACCCCGAGAACCTCCTCAGCGTCTGTTAGTAGGTCGTCATCGGTATCATTATCTAGGGGGTTGGTTCCATATTTTCCTACTTCTTCTCCGTCAAGTAATAGGTCGTTATCAGTATCATTATTTAGGGGGTCAGTATATGTGTTGTTTGCCTCCTCAAAATCATTTAGTCCATCCTCATCTGAGTCTGAGATTGTTGGGTCCGAGTACTGCCTCCCAGGGAGCCCAGGTATGTCATATCCATTTATCTCATCATAATCAGATAAGCCATCATTATCAGTGTCATTCGATAGGGGATCTGTCGTTACATAGCCAACTCCTGGAACGTATGTTCCATTTATTTCCTCAAAGTCTGAGAGATTGTCATTGTCACTATCGCTATTATTTGGGTCCGTACCATATATTACTACCTCATCATAATCAGACAACATGTCACTATCAGTATCATTGTCATTAGGATCTGTACCATATACTACCACCTCATCATAGTCATCCAACCTGTCACCATCTGTATCCTCCTCCAGGGGGTTTGTCCCATGTTGTATCTCTTCACTATCACTTAGCCCATCACCATCTGTATCCTCCTCCAGGGGGTTTGTCCCATAATTGTTGGCCTCATCGCCATCGGATAAGCCGTCATCATCACTATCATTATCTAGGGGGTCAGTCCTAAATGTTTTGTTGAGTGTCGATATGTATACTCCATAGATTTCTTTGTAGTCGCTCAACCCATCATAGTCCGTATCTGGATTGGTGGCGTTTGTACCATAGACCTTTATTTCTGAGCCATCTGTAATTTTATCGCCATCGGTGTCGTTATTGAGTGGATCCGTATTATATAGTTTTACCTCGTCACCATCCAGCAAGTCATCACTATCAGTATCTGGGATGAGGGGATCAGTACCTATATTTAGTACCTCGTCACCATCCAATAGTCCATCGAAATCGGTATCATTTTTCAGCGGGTCCGTAGAGTATTTATCTATCTCTACCCCGTCACCAAGCATGTCATCATCTGTATCCTTCTTGTGGGGGTCGGTCAGGTATTTATATAGTTCGTCATAGTCCGTTATCCCATCCCCATCAGTATCGTTGCTTGTTGGGTCTATCTTATAATATGCCTCCCTCCCATCCGGGATGCCATCGTTATCAGTATCATTTGTGGTCGCGTTTGGATAGGCATAAAAAACATTTGATGTATCATTAATCCAGTACTTTACCCCCACCACTATTTCTATATAATCCCCTAGCCTATCATCATCAGTATCCCTCTTTGTTGGATCAGTCCTATATCCTTGCCTACCATCAATAGTATAGTTTCCTGTTACCTCCATATAGTCGTTTAGGCCATCATTGTCCGTATCATTGTCATTTGGGTTTGTTCGGTAATCATTTGTTATCCCACCATACTCTGGATATGTTGTGGTCGGCCTTACCTCCAACTCGAATTTATCGTCCAGACCGTCACCATCGGTATCTGGATTAGTCGCGTTCGTATAGTATTTATATTCCTCACTGCCATCAACAATACCATCGGAGTCCGTGTCTGGATTTGTCAGATTTGTGTTGAAAACATTTCTCTCTTCCCAATCCCCAAGGTAATCCCTATCACTATCATAAAACATTATTAGCGAGACAAGATCTGCCCCCTCTGGTTTTGGCCTAAGACCGATACCATACACATCTATACTAGAATTTATCGCTAGAGCTATCCTAGAGATAGATTCGCTACCAAGGTCAAAACTGTAGGTGCCCATAAACCTATATGTCTCATTCCCACCAACAGTACCATTATATGAAAATAATAGGTGTGATACTGTATATACTCCCCTCAATGGGTTATACTCAACCATCATAAAGGAGGACTTATCATCAGAGTAGTTATTATCTATATTCTGTATCTGTGAGGGATGAAACACCTGGACTATGGGGTCATACCTTATAACACTAGCATTTAGGGATTCACGACCAGTAGTAGCATTACGCCAATGGTAGAAGTTTACCGTGGCATAGAACAAGTATTGCTTGAAGTCTGTATGCCCCTCCCAGACCGCTATCACGTTTATATCCGTGGAGTTATTATAGAGTCCTATAGACACATATTTATACTGGGGGACGTCTCCCATGAGGTCAGTAAATTTCGCGGCTGGAGCAATACCAACAAAGGACTTGTTACCATTCGTTATATTCCAAGCAACCAATAGTACAGCATCCTGGTCTATAGCCGCGTAGTAGAATGTTGAGCCAATATAAGTAATATTGTTTCTGACAATAACATTGCCCACATACTTCAGTGTATAGTACCAGAGATATACAGCATCATCTATGTAGTTACTATAGTTGTTTGCTGGGTGATACCTAAACAATATGGCGAAGTAAGTATAGATTGTTCCAGTGTCTGTGTCGTTATAGTAGTATCCAACACCCATCGTTATTATTAGGTTATTATTTTCATGAGCCAGACTCAGACCCTTAACGAAGTGGCCTAGATAATATGGTGGCCACCAGAAATAATTAGTAAAGTATATTACATCAACAAGAGTAAAATTCCTGTAGGGTACAGTAACATTGTCATATTTGAGTATGTATGTGTTTGTCTCTCTGAATACGTCAAAGACAAACGTTATGCTCACACCAACAATCATCGTGCCATTGTCAAGTATTGTTGCGTCCATATCGGCTAGATATGGTTCCCATGTCTTGTTTATCGTTATGTTGAACCATGCTACTTCATCATATGAGACATTCGCATCCCTGCCACTAATCTGTGGCTTGGAGAAATATATGTAGAGTAAGTGGAAGGTATAGTTGGCGAAAGTTGTATTCTTTCCTGTGGTCTCATTGGTGAATACGTATTCACTGTATGTCCCAACAATAGCGTAGAGCATACTTTCGTTCCCCTCATAATGTTCAATATCAATAAGGGTGAGGTTTGTGTAGTTGCCTATTTTACCAGGTATTTTAGCCACCCACCCATGGTCGGTGAGATTGGTTATTAGGATATCATCGCCAGAAACCCTATATGTGTGCCCCCTCCTTCTCATTGCGCGGATGGATACCCCCCGTGAATACTTGCTATGAGTCAGCATATTCTTTCTATCAACCGCCTGTTGTTTTGCGTCACTACTTAGGATACCAATTGAGGCAACAACATCAGCAACAACAAGGAGAAGAAGAGCACATATATAGGCCTTCTTACTGCGCATTATCCTTACCCAATTTCTTCTAACTATTTAGTAAGAAAGTACGTTGAATAAAAATATTTAAGCTCAAGAAATATTGAGGCACATGTTCTGCCAAAATTGAGCAGAAAAAGAAAAAACCTAACCAACAAAAACATGACCCAAGAAAACCGATATATGATTAATACATAAGCATCTGGAGAGATCAAACAAACACGCACAGAAAACCAAACATATGATAGGGACTATATAAAAATACTGCTGGCCTATCTCTAGGAACCTTCTACTCGGGGAAAATTGATACTAGGATGCCTTACTGGATAACAAAAAGAACCGCACAAAAATATTGCGAAAAACATCTGGACGGAACCATCATGTATGCTCTATGATAGAATAGTCATAAATGTGGTCAATATTATGGACGTCTTATCCAAGCTTTCTATGCTTTTAACTCTCTTTTTTTAATTTCTTCTTTGGTGGCTCTCATGGTGGCTATACATATAGATAGAATAACCAAGTCTTATAGCAATGGTTCCAAAATTGTGGTATTTGATGACGCAAGTCTTACTGTTGGGGAGGGGGAATTTCTGGGGGTATTTGCCCCATCTGGTATGGGGAAAACAACCCTTATACTTATGGTGGCCGGCATCATCGACCCCGACAGAGGAAGGGTATATGTCTTGGGTAGGGATATGACTAAGATGACACGAAGGGAAAAAACTCTCTTTAGGAGAAAACATATAGGAATAATCTTCCAGTTTTTCAATCTGATACCCCAGTTAACAATTCTAGAAAACATCCTCCTACCCATGGAGCTCAACAGTGTTCCCCGGGAGGAGGCTATAGATAGAGCCTATGAGCTCCTGAGGTTTATTGGTCTTGAGGATAGAGCCGATAGTTTTCCGAGGGATCTCAGTGGTGGTGAACAACAACGTGTAGCTTTGGCCAGAGCCTTGGCGCATAGACCAGAGATAATACTTGCTGATGAACCAACTGGCAATCTAGATGAGCAAAATAAGAGTATTGTGTTTGAATTATTGAAGAGTAGCAACAGGAAACATGGATGTACCATTATTGTCGCCACACATGATGTGGAGTTAGCAAGTACGTATGTTGATAGAGCTGTCAGAATACAGAATAGGAGATTCATCCCTATTTAAGCACGGGGTTTGTCATGTATAAGTATGGCATTAAGATAATGTTGAGAAACCGCAAAATATTACTCATGACCCTCGCTCTCATATTCTGCTTCTCAACATCCTTTATTCTGGATAATGTTGCCCAGCTTTCACTCCTTATTGAGGAGGCCCAAATTCAGCGTTTTAGGGCCGCAGACTTGGTCGTATGGGGGGACTCATTCAGCCAAGAGTTCATCGATGCTGTGATGGGGCTCAACAATGTTGAGGCCTGTACACCCCTGCTCACCCACAGGATCTACCTAAATATGGGAGGCAACATATATACAATACAGATCTATGGGATCCCCAAAGACCCACAGGTCAACACAATACCGGATATTGATTGGGATGAGTTCTGCTGTAATAGAGTAATTGTTGACTCCGATACAGCAAGCATACTTGATATTAAGGTTAATGATCATATAGACATATTTGGGGAATATTTCGTCGTGTATAGGATCGCCAGGATTCTTTGGGCTCCAAGCTTGGAGCTCTCTGGGGAGGGCGCCATGGTTATAAACTATTATGACCTATATCGACTACTCAACTATTCCGTCAGGTATAATACATTGAACATAAGGCTGAGGGATAAATCAAGAATCATGGAGACCGCCTATAGTATCTATGATTTAGGTAAGAGCTTTAACTATAGTTTGGTGATCCATCCACAATATAGGAATATAGAGATCCTCGTTGAATCCTTCAGTAAGTTCTTGTCCATAATAAAGCTCACAATGTTCTCCAGCGTGGTTTTAATATCTCTCGCGTACGTGGCCCTAGATATAAGAGAAAAAAGGAGGGAGCTAGGTCTATTTGAGCTTATGGGTGCGACACTATCCGAGATAGCAAACATGTACCTACTGCAGATAATCATTGTTGTTTCTCTAAGCGTGTTGGTGGCATTGTTGCTGAGTTCGTTTGTTGCGTTATTCCTAGTCACAAAATCTGTCAGCTTCCTCCACTTTGATATATACATACCAATGATCCTAAATATCCCAATCAAAACAATATCTTTACTAGTAATAATTGACCTTTTTTCATGCTGGATTTTATGTCAGCTATCGCTGAGGAATCTGGCAGTTGAGGACATCGTTAGAGGCTACAGCCTCAAGGTCCATAAGAAACACAAAAAAGGAAAAACGAAGCAATATAGATCATGTAAGACAAGAATAGTCCTGAGGAGGATCAGCCAAGAAAAACATAGGACATTTCTTTTAATACTATTACTCGCCAGCACCATATCATTACCAATCGCACTCAAATCAATCATAGTTGTTGGTAGTGAGAGCTATAGGAGATCAATAGAACATTCGATGCTCTGGGATATTATGATTAATGTTTATGATGTAACAAAGTATGACAAGATTAGGGAATATGTAAGGCGTCTCGGCGGTGTAGAAATCTGCGAGGAAATATTATATGTGGGACTCCCCATAGCTAGGATTAGTGGCGGGGGGACATCAATAAGGCCTCCATTCTCAATAATCACCCTTATAGGCATGAATGGTAGGGAAAGACTGATCAAGTTTAGATACACTGATGGTACACTTGCTCAACGTGGGATCGTAATATCAACAAAAATTGCTAGGATTCTTGGAGTAGGCATTGGTGATTATCTTGAGATATCTGCTTATCACTATCTTGGCTTTGAGGTTAGTGTATATCTAACCATTGTTGGGATAGTGGATACATCAATCGCGGGGGGATACTTACTGATAATCCACCCACACGAACTACAGAGCCTTGCTGGGGTAAACAGAACAATAAACAATACCCTACTAATAAAAATGACAGACAAATCAAAGGTAAATAGCACACTCTATGATCTGGCCAGATATATGAATGAGAACAAGATAGACGGAAATATTGTTGCGAGGGACGCAATGTTGCGAAAGGCGTTTCATGTAGAGAAAAGATTCCTCGCGTGGATCATACCAGCGGTAATCATGAGCCAAATCTTTCTGGGAATAGCTACAGTAATAATAATAAGAAAGGAGTTCGAGGGGAGGAACCGGGAAATAGCAATACTATATGCGTTGGGGCTGACAAGAAGAGAGATGGTTAAACAGTACATGATTGAGTATGGCATTATACTGTTGTTGTCAACAATAATCTCCTGCATCCTGCTCTGGACAACAATACTACTCCTCACCGAAATCATAAATAGTACGCTATCCCCCTTATGGATTCATCCATATTGCCCACCACGTACATATATCGAGTGTATCTATGTTGCGATAATAATACTATTAGCAATACTACTTACCATCCATGTGAACATATCAAGAGTGGATCTAAAGGAGAACTTAAGCATTCCAGAATAATAATCCATGTAGTATCGGCCTAATCAAATAATGCTCCTCTGTACAAATATTGGGACAATATATGTTGTGTCAACTATACGTAATAACATTGATCCTCTGATCGTTATAACCTCCTCTTCTGGTAGACTCTCTAAGCCCCCAACCACAATGGTATTTATCGCGATTCTACTCAGCGTTCTCGGATATATTGTTCGATTCCCCCCATACCCCACCGCGATGAGGTCATTACCAATATAGATATGTATTGTGATATTGAGGATTCTCGCTTCAATGGAATATTCATTATTGATTATCAGTTCTACCTTGATGGATCGATTGCCAGAAAATACTGGGGATACCTCCCCTATACACATGTGGGGAAATGGAACATCAGCCATCATCATGGTATCTATGTTTACCCTCAATAACCAAGAATCACGGTGGAGGAGTATCACTCCAGTTATCCTCGCTGGGAGATCCCTCCATAACGTATTGTTTATCAACCCACCAATAGATGTGTTTGATGGAATATATACCGTGGCATTCACCGTTTTTTTACTCTGCGAGACCCATGTGTCATTAATCATAACGAGAACCCCAGGGTAACTATTGTCCCCATAGATGCCTAGGGTGGCATTCATAAATACATTCTTTATGATAATGGATGATTGTGCCGATAGAGAGACCATCAGTCTCCTCTTGGGAAGTCCCACTACATCAATAATGTCGAGAATTCCAGCGAACTCACTAGGGCTCTTGTTACGGCTAATACTTACATATACTGGTAGCAACATATATAGCCATCCCCTAATATCTATCGTTATATTGTCGGTAATATTTAGGCATAAGGGGCTAGGTATCTCTACTGGCGTAGTATATCTCACAGCCCCATGTCCACCAATAGTCAGATGCTTTACCCTCATTCTGCAGAAGAGGACACCATTAATATATACGTCTAGTCTGCCCCCCAATATAAATACTGGGAAGGAACCATTATTTGTGATTACTATGTCCATATCACAAATCAATTTAGAATCATAAGAAGACTTAGCTCTAATGCCAAGTATGGAGAAATTCATCCTCCCGATAGAGAGAAAACCCATAATGAGTGGTAAATATAGAAGGAAAATTATGCATATTGACAATATGGATATTTTCCTCCAATTGATCTCCATACCGGACTACCGTTATATAACACATAGCCGATACTCAGAGATACAGAAAGAAAAGAAACTTTATAAAAACAGTCTCTACAATCACCATATAGTCCTCCTTTGAGCTAAGATCGCATGAAAGCCAAAAGTAAAAAATGACTAATAATTTCCGGGATTCGTTATAGAAATAGTACTATATAACGTATATATTAGCTTAAGAAAAACCATTTTTTATTGGTGAATATTAGAATCTGGGTGGTATGTATGCGCAAAGTGGTACTACTGGCTCTTTTTTTGACAGCCACAATAGCTTTTGCCTCAATGCAACAAGTCAAATCACAGCCCGAGGAATATATGCACCATAAATGGAAGATCAATAAATCAAGCCTATCCGTAACGGTAGATGCTGATGAATCTGAAGTTAGGGATGATCTGAACAAGCTTATGGACTTCATAGAGGACATTGTTGGGTCGCTAAAGAATGATATAGTCCATGGCTATGTGGGGGAGGTAACATCAGAATACATATATATTGCGATGTATCATGAGATAGATAAGGATATTAAGATCGATGCAGACCTATACAGAACAATAGATGATATACTTGATTGGCTTGCTGGAGAAAAACTTTACCTATCCGATATAGCAGATGAGTTGGAATTCAGCATACCAGAAAAATCGGTGATCCCGATAACATATGGGGAAATATCGCAAACAATGGGAATAGATATGCTTGGTATTATTAAGACAAACACACCATGTTGGCTCGGCTCTATATCCAACGGGTTTAATCTATATATTGCAGGACTATTGGTGACTATATATAATAAAATACTTGATGCGGAGGAATACATGACAATCCCATCGACAACAATCCCATTATCACGGACAGATTTCACACCAGGGCAGCCAGTTGGAGACCCTGACGAAATTAAAGATGCTGGAGACCAGTGGGAGGAATTAAATGAAGAAGTGGAGGACATAGATTTCTCGTATGAGGAGTCCGATGGTAAGGCTATATTTACTGCTGAGGGCTCAACAAGCGAGGAGGGTGTCGATATATCAGTAGAGCTCAGGATGGAGTATAGTCTTGATTCTGGCCTCCTGATGAGCCTAGAGGAAAGCCTCAGTATGAAGGGGTTGGAAGACACCATATATACTGCGGAATATGAAGATGTAGATCTAGAATACGACTTTAGCTATGACTTCAAAATGTCACATGAAGAAACAACAGAGATCCCAAGCGACTGGAAATGGACGGATTACGGTGAGCCCCTAGCATACAAAATTAGTGAGATACAGATATCCTCAGATCTACAGCAACTACTAGAGGAGGTTTATGAGGAACCACCAGAAGAGGCTGAAGGATGGCACATAAGTACGGAATACTACCATAGCCCAAGCCACTCCTGGTATACTGGAGAATATACTAATGATGCATACTGGGTATTGGAGAGCCCAACGATAGATGTTAGTGGATACTCGGAGGTCAACTTGTCCTTCTACACATGGTATGACACTGAGGAAGACTTCGACTACTGCCGCGTATATGTTATATTAGATTCGACTGAGACATCTGTTGCTAATTATACGGGGTATTCATTTGGATGGGAATACATGGAATACTTAATACCTACGGGTGGTGCATCAACAATGAAGATAAAGTTTGTCTTGGAATCTGATGAATCAATAACATATGATGGATGGGCAATCGACGATATTACTGTTAAAGCTGGAGACAATATCCTATTCGAGGACGACGTAGAGAGCGGCAATATTGGATGGACAACGAATTTAGGTCTCTCCAGTCAGTATATCAGTCCATGGGATCTACTCAAAAACTTCAGAGCGATATTCTGGTATGACTCTAATCCAACAGGTTTCGATGCAGTATACTGGGGCGAACTATACTATTATAACAAAACCACAGACCAATTAGAACTAGTTGATGAGGGATACGCATATGGACACATGTTAACTGCTGGCTCACTAAGGGTAATGCCTGATACCGGTTTGCTATACGGACAGATGCAGTTTAATGGAATAATACTAACAGAAATCATACCCAAATTCCTCAAGATAGCTATACATGTCGCCGAGAAGGAGGAAGGTATGAAGATGCCGAGTATTGATGTTAGTGGCGATGTATCGGTACTGGAATGTGAGAAGGATGAACAATCATGGTTCGCATTGCTTGACAACATATCATTCTCAGTTGATTATTCCAATCCGGAGCCAGGGCTTCCAGCGTTCAGTTTCTCTGGATCAATGGGAGTGTGGTATGTCTATAAGGGGAGTGGCTACCTAGTGGAGTCCGGAATAGAAGCGAAGATCACAGGTAAAGTTGATACTGATATGGATGGTAGCTTGGATGATGAAGAAAGCAAAACATATACCGTCAAGGTTGTCGTAAATAAGGTCGTAGCTGTAAAGAAAACTAGTACCCAAACGAGCGTAGCCGCGACCTCCTCGGGGTGGGAGATACAGTGGGACAAGCTTGATGCCGATCCACCATCATTCAGTAGTGGAGAGTGGAAGGACGTAACACCATACAAGGTCGCCAAGAAGAAGAGAATGATAATAACTGTTGCTGTTGCTGCGGTTGCTATTGTGGCAATAGTGGCGGTCGTCATGATTCTAAGGAGGAGAAAACAGCGGGAATTCTAGATAAATAACCAAGACTTTTTGGAATCTTTCTATTTTTTGATGATGAAGTGCTTCCTCTTTCTTACACCGAATGTCTTTCGTTTCTCCAAGTTATCACCAATACTTGCCTTTTAAGTATTTTTTTATTTGTTGATGGGGTGGGTGGATGCCTATCTGTGTATTTGTTGGTCTTGATAGGGCTGGTAAGAGTAGTATCAAGGTTTACTTGGAGACACTAAATATCGAGATTGCAAAGAATACCAAGATGAGTAATGGTATTGAGGTATACCAGCGAGGCGGGCTCAAGATTGAAGTATTCCCAGGCCAGAGGAGGCTCAGATATAATGAGAAGCTATATCAAGTATACTTTGGAGTTGCTAGGAAAATCGTTTTTGTTGTTGACTCGGCAGACCACGAGCGGTTTGATGAGGTTAGGAGGTATTGGGATTATGTCATGAGGATGGTTAGGAAGTACTGTGGTGATGTTGAGATCGTCTTTGTTGCTCATAAGCGAGATCTTGAGGGTTCTATCCCAGCGCGGGAGCTATATGGGAGGCTT
>CAZVPA010000035.1:0-11000 GCA_964628995.1 uncultured Nitrososphaerota archaeon
GAGGCACAAATAGGCACAGACCTTAGGCTCAACGACACGGATGGTGACGGCTATAGCGATGGCTATGAGGTATCTCATGGCACTGATCCACTTGATCCAGATGATTATCCTGCCCCGCTCATTGTGAGGTACTGGTGGGTGCCCATGGTTTGTGTCGCTGTCATTGTTGTTCTTGTGGTGTTTCTCTATAGGCATAGGGTCTTGGTGAGAAAGGTTGAGACATGATCCCTCATTTTGGCTAGAAGCCCACTATACAGGGACCAGTCCGGGGAGAGTGGACACAGATTGTGATGGTGTTAGTGATGCTTGGGAGGATTCTGATGGTGATGGGGCATTCAACATACAGGAGCTCATGATCGGGAAGAACCCAGCGAACCCGCATGATGTTCTTGGGATTCAGCTTAGGGTTTCCGTCGGGTGGGATGCTACTGATGAGGAGCTCAAATACATTAAGGAGGCATTCATGATAGCATCCAAATACATTTTTGACTATACTGATGGTCACGCATTCATAAGCAAGGTTGAAGTATATAACAATAAACAGTACTGGAATCAATGTCATGTTAGGATTTATGAAGAAGTAGAGGGTTATGCAGGAGCGTCATTTGTTGGGGGGTATTGGTTCGTTAAGAAGTATGGAAATTTTACAGGTTTAAAGTTGCCATGGTATATCTCCAATAATGTTCTGTATATTCTTCCCTTTGATGCTATCGTATCCATAAATTATGATGCTGTTAAGGACGACATGATGTATTTTGCGGGAGTTCTTGGACACGAGTTAGCACATTATGTATTTTGGCAGTATGATGAGTATATATATTTCACTGGGAATTATGACAAAGACGGAAACCCTATCTGGGGTAATTACTCAGATTGGAACTTGCAGGAAGACTTTACTGATGCGGGGCTCTTAACAGTTATGGGTATCGGCCAGGCATGGGTGATAGGTGCCGAAACACAACAAGAGCTCAGTACACATTATGATTATAAGAACCTAACAAGAATACTAGAAGATTCTGGTCTTATCGGTATCGTCACGAATATAACAGCCCAATACTTTTACTGGTCTGGTATTGGTGTTACTCCTAGATCAACAATATTTTCGTTGCGGGAGGAGGGGCCATACGGTATACATGCCTTTAGACCAGATCTATCTGATGCATCATCTTGGGCATCAATCATATATAGCATGAACATGCTAGGAGTATTTATATGGGATTTCCCTGGTTTATATTTTGTCCTTGGAGGATATGTTTACACGGGATTTCACGGGAATATATCCTCCTATAGGCCTCTGCTTGGCCCATACACTATGGTCTGGTGGTATATGTGGATCCTATAATAAAAGCTGTTTTCATGATTTTTCTGATTTCTCTTTTTTCTGGATACCATAACCCTCATCCCCCCACTAAAAGCAAGGATTATCTGGAAATACAAAGCACCGAGATTTGGACAATAGTCCCCTATGGTGTTCCACAAGACCTCATTAGTATTGGAAATAATCTCGTTGTGATATATGAGGATCTGAACTCAAATATAAGACTGCTCGTGCTAGGCATGGAGGGCAAAATTACTCTGAATGTAACATTAGACATTAGTAGTCCGATAAAGATGTTTGGGTTAGGGGGTAAATTGGTTGTGGTCGTAGGCTTTATGAGAATAGCAATAATAGATATATGCGAGATGAGGATAAACTATATAATTATCAAAAAACCTATAGACGATGTTATATGTCTTAGTAACTCATCATATGGAAATGCTATCGCAATATTAACAAATGACACAATATGTGTTTATGAGCTTGAAGATATTGTGGGAGTAAAACAACTAAAAATAGATTCGATGGGACTATCGATGGCCCAGATAAACGACACACACATAGCAATACTGACAAGGGACTATATAGCGATATTATCGTTCCAAAACGATGTATCCACAAAAATACAGATTCCAAGCATAGACAAGGGAGCAATAATTGTATGTGATTACAACAATGATGGGAGACCCGATTTTATAGTAATTGGAAAGGGAAGCGAAGAATCAACGATAATGATAACTGATGGCGGAAACATGAAAAAAATCGAATACTTCGAGTCATGTGAAAAACCAGTGCTTGCGGATATGGATGCAGACGGATACACTGACCTAATATTCTACTGTGCGGGAAACATATACATATATGACTTAGCCAGATCAAAAACAAGAAAAATCCCCATAAGCCTACCCTTTGCCTTCTTAGACATATTAGTAGTGGCGGATGTCAACTGTGACAAGAGATTAGAAATAATACTGAGTGGAGGAAACCATGGAATGTGGATAGATTCGACACAGGAGGAGGGAACAATAAATCCATATCCACTCTATGGAGCAATAATTGTTGCTGACATCGATGGGGACATCCTATTCACTTGGGATATTGATTCTGGAGGGATAAAACGAGTAATATTTTTTGAGAATAAAAGCACAATCGTATATATCGGCATGGCGCTTAATGTTATAAGGTGCATCAAACTAAAAGAAGGCGGCATATACAACATATATTGGCAAGGCATCCCCCCATCACGAAATCTAGCATATTATGATTCGGATTACGACCAACTATCTAACCCACTTGAATATAATATTGGAACAAGACCAGATCATCCAGATACAGACTACGATACCCTACCGGATGGTTGGGAATACATGAACAACCTTAACCCACTAGACCCAACAGACGCCACATTAGACAATGATAATGACGGACTAAACAATATTGCCGAGTACAAGTATGGTGGGGATCCATGGGATAGCGACACTGATGATGATGGACTCAGCGACTATGACGAGGCACAGATAGGCACTGATCTGAGACTTAATGACACGGATGGTGACGGCTATAGCGATGGCTATGAGGTCTTCCATGGTACGGATCCTCTTGATCCTAATGATTATCCCGTCCCTTTGGTCGAGAGGTATTGGTGGTTGTTAACTATTTTTGTCGCTACCATCATAGCTCTCGTGGCGTTTTTCCTGAAGCGAAAAGTTTCCACAAGAAGAATGGGGTAGGTGTTGTGCTAATTTTTATTCTTTCCTATTTCTCTAGAAAGTACGGTTTTTGAGTATATTAACAACAAACTTTATACTTTACCCTCTTGATAATGCCTTAGTAAGCCCTCCTTCACAGCATCATCCATTTCCATTATAGTCTCCAAATCCTCTTCAGAAACTTCTTCAGGTTTAACTACAGATTTCATAAGTCGATCTATTAGCGTTGCCAGAATAATACCCATTATGAGAATTTTTTCTTCTCTGTAATCTTGCTGAATTCGTAGGGGATATCGATGACGATCTTAGCCAACAGACCCACCAAAGACACATCACGTTTTATCCATATTTAAAAAATATTTTTATTTATGTTTGGGGAGTGGATATGAGGAAGTCTATAATAATGCTTGTTATTCTTGTTTTCTTGTTTTCGATGGTCTCCTCTCCGAGTGTTACTGCGGCTTTCAATCTCAACTTTTCGATAGATTCGGATTCTCTGCCTCCTGCCCTGCAGGACATAATCAAGGGTCTAGCGGGAATACAGAGGATAGCTGTTTCTGGATCATTCAGTTGGCAGAATTCTAAGGACTGGTTCTTTAGTGGACATCTCACGGTGGAGACTGTATATGGAACAGCGTTTGTTGGTGACTTAAGCATACGATACCTAAATGGTATTGTTGATTGGAGCCTAAAGTTTGGGAGTGACATCAAGATAAAGATATGGTCTCTGGGGACAAAGAGGTATGATGTAGCATTTAAGAAGATACCGTTCATCAAACATATCGATGTGGGGGCTGATGTGTATGTTGATATGGGGGGTATAGGTGGTCTCACAAATGGGGAGGGCCAGGCGGATGTCTTTATAGGCCTATCTGTCCATGCAGTACTGGGGTTTTTTGGGGATAAGGCAGAAAAATCTGATGCGAGTATCGATGCGCATGTACATGGTAGGATACATTTGGTGATAAGTTTTGATGGGAAATACCTCAGGGTAGGGTGGTACCCAGAGATAGGGGCTAGGGCCGTGATGAGGGTAGGGAAGTGGTTCTCATGGAACTGGGGAGATACATGGGTTCCGAAGGATAAGCCGTGGCCCCTATACGAGTATGATGTGACGAGGGGTCGGGAGATTAGAATACGTGATTTTCAATCAGAAGACATACCTGGTGGGGTATATAATAATTCTGATGGTGGAGGAACAGCAAACATATCGATAATGGATGCACCTGATACTCCCTTTGAGGCCTTAGATGTTGGAGAGCTATACAGGGAAGGCACCAATAAGATATATGTCTACCCCATATATGGTTCCGCCACAGTCCAGGCAACATTTAAGGAAGGAGATAAGGATTATTTCAAGGTAAGTCTAGATCCAGCAAGAGATACAATAATATATCTAAAACCCTATGGAGGCGACTTCGACCTCTACATATATAGCCCGTCTGGAGAACTATATGATGTATCATGGAATGGTGGAGAGACAACAGATGCTGTAGTTCTACCTAAGGAAAAAATAGCCTCATGGGGAGGTACAGCAATAATAGGGGTCCACCACTATAGTGGGGATGGAGTATATGTCGTAACAGTCGGCCTAGTTGGTTCGCATGACGGAATATATACACCACCCATGGAGATAGATGGGGATATCGTTGGGGATGGAATTGTGGGGCCACACTATAGTACCCCCAACTCCTCCGCCTGGTTAGAGTTCAGGGTTAATCTATCGGAGGGGGTACGCTATAAGTTCACACTGGAATGGGATACATCCAGCGACCTAGACCTATACCTCTACGCACCGATGACCGCCCCAAGCATCGATGGGAGTGGTGGCGATTATGCTGCCTCATCGACAACTATAAATAAGCCAGAAGTAATTGAATATACCGTAGATAGAAGTGGGATATGGGTCATAGCTATTGATCATTTCTCCTCCACAGGAGCCGCTAGATTCCACCTGGTAGTAGAAATAGTCAATGGAACAGAGGGAATACTGGACAATAATACCTATACCCCACCATGCATTATCAACGGACATGTGGAAGGAACATCGCAAGGCCCCCACTATAATAGCCCTAATTCCCCATCATGGGCGGAGTTTAGGGTAGAACTACAAGCGGGCACTGAATACAGGATATCATTATCTTGGAATACCACTAGTGATCTGGACCTATATGTGTACTCCCCTGGGGACGCCCCAACGGAAGACCTCGATGGAGAGGACTACTACGCATCCGCATACACCACAAACAATCCAGAAATACTCGAGTTTACCCCCAACATGACGGGAATATGGACAATAGCAGTTGATCATTTCAGCCTAGAAGGCTCAGCAGATTTTGTCATGACAATAGAAATAGCTCAAAACCAAACAAACTCTACTAATGGCACATACACAATATTGGGGATCGTGATGGGGGACGAGAATGTAGGTCCACACTACAACGATCCTAGTTCTCCCGCATGGGCCGAACATGAGGTATACTTTGAGGCCGGCAGACAATACAAGATAATGCTTTTATGGGATTCGCTTGTTGATTTGGATCTGTATCTCTACAAACCAAATATGGCCCCATCCCAAGATGGAACTGGGGGCGACTATTATGAGAGGGCCTATACAACAAATAATCCTGAGGTAATATCATTCACTGCTGATGTATCTGGAGAATGGACTATTGCCGTTGATAAGTACTATGGCGACTCTGGGAGCACAGAATATAGAATCCTGATACAGACACTAAACAATACGGGTGGTGACCAATCCAGGAAGTTCTATGGTAGTATTAGTGGGGATGGATCAATAGGGCCACATTATGGTGGTAACACAATAGCTTGGGTAGAACATACAGTATACCTACAGGACAATAATAGGTATAGAATAACACTGTCCTGGAGTGGGACGTCGGATCTTGACCTCTATGTATATGCACCAGGAACATCTCCCTCCCAAGACGGTGATGGGGAAGACTATTTTGCGAGGGCATACACGACCAACAAACCAGAAGAAGTAATTATAGAAACCACCGAAGATGGTGAGTGGGTCATAGCCGTGGATCACTACTCGGCCTCAGGAGTAGCCACGTATGAGATAACGATAGAGCCTGTCTCGGAATCTACTGTCGCTGGTTGGGAGGAAACTGTCGAGAAAACAAGAACTAGAAGCATTACCGATACGGATCGTGACGGGCTCTCGGATTATATAGAGAACAAAATCCCCATATTTGACCCAGACAATGCACTAATACCCGCCATATACCCCCCAATAGCCGTACTCGTTGCCTCCATTCTCATCTTTCTGAGGAATCGGTTTGTCATAAGGAAAAAGTCCTAGTCTTTTTTATCACCATTTCATGGAGGGGGCGTCTTGGAAAAAACATATGTATGCGTCATCCTCATGATGCTTCTATTGTCCCCCAGCGGGAAAATTAGGGGCTACATAGATACATCAGGCACAGAGTTTGTCAGGGTTATAATTTTCGTAAGGGCATTAAACAGGAGTGTGGAATTTGGGGAGCCACGATCCATAGATAATGTTTCCAGTTTTGGAATGCTTGATCGTCTACTAGATAAGTATAGGAGAGACACATATGTAACATTAAGGGGCATGTACCACAAAAACATGGGGCTATTAGCGGAGTTCATAGAGGGAATCGGAGGCAGAATAATCCATAAGATATATTCTGTGGGAGCACTAAGTGCTGAAGTCCCCCGATCCAAACTACCAACAATATTAGCCCTCGACTATGTATATAGGATAGCGCGCTCCACAAAATTCAAGGTTCAAATGGATATAGCCACTAAAGCCATAGGTGCTGATACATTCTGGAATGCCATGATTAATGGCTCAAACTATCCCCTCGACGAAGTAAGGGGTGTAGAAATAGCGATAGTTGACACAGGCATATACCTAGGCTCCAAGTACCTTAGGGACAGAATAATTGATAGTGAATCCTTCGTCGCGGACGAGCCACCAGACGACCTGAATGGTCATGGTACATTGGTAGCAAACATCATAGCTGGTGGTGATACAAGATATAGAGGGGTCGCATATGGCGCAAATTTGATCAATGCTAAGGCCATGAATAGGAATGGCGAGGGTGATCTAGACGACATAATGGCCGCCATAGAGTGGGCAGTTACGAATGCCTCAGATACAGCAGAAATAATAAATCTTAGCATTAGCGCTCCAGGTGAGGCTGATGGTTCCTCCGAACTCACAATGTTCATAGACTGGATATCCTATATGTATAGGGTACTAATAGTCGTCCCCGTGGGGAATGTAGGGCCTGGAAAGGACACTGTGGCGATCCCTGGGGATAGCTTCAATGGGATTACTGTTGGAGCGATAGATGACAGAAATACCTTGGATAGAGGGGATGACCATGTTGCCAGCATATCTTGTCATGGACCAACAATGGATGGGAGATTCAAACCAGATGTTGTGGCTCCTGGTGTCAATCTGGCCACATTTACTCTCAGTGATGAGAAGGTCAATGCGACTGGTACAAGTTTTTCCGCTGCGTTAGTCTCGGGCTCGGCGGCTTTGATCCTTGGGAAGATCTATTATATGCTTGGTAATATCGATCCTGTGCTTGCTATGAAATCTCTCCTTATTCTTGGGGCTGATGATATCCTAGATACTGGGGCCGACAATATTTCTGGGTTTGGATATATTAGCCTCAAGAATACATATAGGTGGAGCCACAATGTGTATGAGGTAGCATTTATAAATACCTCAGAAAGGTTTTTTGTTGTGGATCTATCGGGAGGCGAAAACCTAAGAATCACAATTACTTGGTGGCGCATACCAAAAGGCGAATATCTTGAGTTCTATGATGTCGACGCATACATAGTAACTGTTCTTAACCCCATGGGGAAAGTAGTCTGTAATGTATCCTCGGGCCCAAATAATGTACTCAGAATAGACTATAACACAGATACTGGCGGCAGATTTCTGGTAAAAATAACACGAATCATGAATGGTGACCCCTCGAAGGAGAGTAATATTGTTATATCCTCAAATCATTTGCTACGGGAAGTATTGCCGGGGGGCTCACTAAGTATTGATATTTCATCCAAGAACAGGATAATGGATAGCGAGACATACACAGCCACCATTACCGCCAGGAATGTCGGAAACAGTACTATAGACTCATTAACACTCAATCTCTACAGTGACAAACTAAGATTAAACCCTAAAACAATGATGATTGAACATATGGATCCAGGAGATGTTTATCAACTCAACATTAGTTGTACACCCCGACTCGTTGGGGAAACATTCATACAGGCCTCAGCCCTATACTATGTGGGAGACAGGCTCTTCTCTCAATCGAACTACCTAATCATAGACATAGTGGATGATGATGTTGATCCCCCTACAATAATCCTGTTTGATGCCGAAATATACCTCAATAAAATCGGGATAAAGGCTAGGGTAGAAGACCCCAGTGGGGTCTCCGCCATATATATCTACTGGGACATAGAAAAACCCCAAAACCAGACCGATCCCAAGCAATACTGGGGTGTTCAGAACCTATCCTATGACCCCACATCCAGCATGTGGATTGGCACCATAGATCTAAAACTGGAATGGCTTGGAAAGAACATATACCTGCTATTAGTCACATATGACAACGACACCGACACATATAATGATGAATCGGCAGCCCATAGTATAAAGACGATAAGATATGTCCCAAGAGTCCTAATATTTCTTCCCCTACCGCTCTGCCCCCTAGTTATACTCCTCATGAGGCAACTGAAGAAACATAAGTCATCTAGGAAAAACCAAAAGAACCCTCAGTTCCGCTAGTGGAGGTGTCTTCAGAACAGAGAAAATATCCCATAGTGTTTTCATGCTCCATCTTTTTGTCTTAGGGCCTGTAGAGCCCTCCATGTAGTTTATTCTTTTGCCATATCAACCAAAGAGAATGGGTATATTGGAGGCTACCCATTTGATAAAGAATGTGTGGATGAATACGCTGGATATGTAATGGGGTAGTATTGGGGCAAGGGTTCTCCTGAGTGTTGTCTTATATATCGTACTAACGGCACTACAAAAGATTAGTAGGGATAATGTCTGGAATACCAGTAGTATGGTTTGCCTGAGGACGTATATTTGGGTGACCCCGTATTATGGTGTATGCTATGGTTATGAGGCTTAGGGAGAGCAGTGAAAAATGTGTGTTTTATATTTTTGTCTAGTTCGTGCCTAGATTCTGGATGTCGGCAGTATGTTTATTATCGCTATGGCCACAAAGCGCCCAGCAGGCAACAGCAACATGTGTATGTTGTATCTCCTTCCTACTTTTTACATCCCATCCATGACCGAGAATAATCTGGCAAGGATCTAGTAGCTCCATTGAGTTCTTGGTTATATAGTGTTTTCTGTATCTATATATGGTATCAAGGTGGGTCTTGTGGACAAGGACAGAATATTTTTACTTCTGAAGAAGATATGCGAGGTTCCATCGCCATCCGGCTTTGAGGATAATGTGAGAAGCATCCTCATAGAGGAACTAGGGCCATATGCGGATAAGCTATGGATAGACCCCCTCGGAAACCTGATCGCTTTGAAGAAGGGGAAGGGTGAAGGAAAGCTGATGATAGCGACACATATGGATGAGATAGGAATAATGATAAACAGTATTGACAAGAATGGTTTCCTCTACTTCACCACGATCGGAGGCTGGATACCACACATACTGCCCGGTCAGAGGGTACTCATAAGGACGTTAGATGGTAGGACGATAAGGGGTGTTATCGGTATAAAGCCTCCACATATTGCCAAGCCAGAAGAAAAAGAAAAGGCAATACCGATAGACAAACTATTCATAGACATTGGTGCATCATCACAAGATGATGCCAAAAAATATGGAGTAACAGTAGGGGCGGTGGGGGTTCTAGAGAGAACAGTAGAAAAACTCGCCAACGGGGATTACGTTACTGGAAGGGCATTCGACGATAAGGTGGGTGTGGCTGTCGCGGTAGAGGCATTCAAGATGATGAATAACCTATCGGTAGATGTATATCTTGTTCTCACAGTCCAAGAGGAGGTGGGACTTAAAGGGGCTATTACCGCGTCCTACGCGATAAACCCAGATGTCGGAATGGCTATTGATGTAACCATAGCTACTGACGTCCCTGGGGCTCCAGAGTCCAAACAAATCACAAAGCTTGGAAAGGGACCAGCCATAAAGATAATGGATGGGAGGGATGGTAGGGGAATAATAGTTCATCCAGCAGTAAGGGAGCTCCTGATAAGGATTGCTGAGGAGGAAAATATTCCATACCAGCTCGAGGTATTGCCTGGAGGAACAACAGACGCGTCAGCCATACAGCTCTCGAGGGAGGG
Source organism: uncultured Nitrososphaerota archaeon (assembly GCA_964628995.1). GTDB lineage: Archaea > Asgardarchaeota > Njordarchaeia > Njordarchaeales > Panguiarchaeaceae > Panguiarchaeum. The sequence continues at coordinate 10,382 of CAZVPA010000035.1, forward strand.
GGTCCCAACAGGGGCAATATCCATACCAACACGCTATGTCCACTCCCCAGTAGAAGTGGTTAACCTTAATGACGCGGTAAATGCAGCAAAGCTACTGGTATGTTTCGCCAGTAGAATAAATGGGGATTGGATACGGAAGAATCTAAGGAGGGACATAAAGTAATTATTTGCCGAGCTCTGGGAAAGAATTAGTAATATCTTTATTCTATTTCTTGTTCTTCAATATCATAGTCCATAGATATTGGCCCCCTGAGAAAATTAGAGGAGTTCTTTGTTTATTTCTCTTGGTGTTTTAACTGGGATTTTTAGTTTGAAGTCCCCAGGATTCCAAGTAACGAATACATCACCAAAAATCTCGGCATAGGCACCTATTATGAAGTCTGGCAGGATTCTTCTGTATTTTCCACCCCTCTTTATGTACTCTGCGTGGAGTTCTCCAGCTCTTTTGATAATCTCTCTCGACATTTTCATTAGGACTGTCATCTTAGCCGTAGACAGGAAATCGTTCAGTTCTTTCTCTCTCTTCTCTGGGTCTGGATCCAGATATACCCATGTGTATAATTCTGATAGGACAATAGGTGGTATTAGAAGCGTGTGGCCTTTTTCCTTGGTCATTTTA
>CAZVPA010000035.1:11010-19317 GCA_964628995.1 uncultured Nitrososphaerota archaeon
GAAAACGTAGTGATTCCTCAGCGAATTTATCATTGATGAGGGGGCTAACTATGACATTCGTATCAATCACTATCCTCATGTCCTCTCAACCATCTTGTAGCCTCCACACTATTCTTAAATCTCTTTAGAAGGGGATGTTCTTTCCAAGCGCCCCTGAATTCCTCAGGATTTCCCTTTGCTTCTACCTTTCTGAGTATCGCGACTCCACCCTCCCCTATTTCCCAAAGTACAGTATCTCCAACATTTATGCCTAGAGCCTCCCTAACCTCCTTGGGTATTGTGACCTGGAATTTCCTAGTGACCCTACTCTTCAACTAGCCATCACCAGAGTACTACTAACAAGTACTACCAATAGGCCTATTTAAGATAAAATTTTTCTTCATTTTCATAGTACCACAGATGAGATATCACACAGAAAGGCACCCCTAAGCGATCCACTCATCTGATCCGTCTTTTTAAAAAAATAGAGTAGTATATATGGGATACGATATGAGAAGGATCTATGTTATTGATCCAGCTGGGACAATAATTTCATGTTACCCACCAGAGGAGAAAGCTGAGCTTGTTGGTAGTCTAATACATGCATTATCTCTATTCTCTAGGGAGATATTGCGGATGGAAATTTCGGAGGTAAGGATCGGCCACTACTGTATGCTTATAGGTAGCACAAAACATGGTCTAAGGGTAGCTGTCTTATCCCCAGTCGAGGAGAAATCCCTACTTGAGCGGGCAATCAATGAGCTCAACATAGCATTTGAGAGCATCCAGATAACTCCAGGTCTCATTACTGGTGAGATTGTAGATACCGCCACTAGCGCCATAAAGCGTGCCTTTGAGGAGGAATTACCACTGGATATGATCTCCAAGATTATTAACTATGCATCGGAGATGCCTAGAAAGGCCCCACCCAAGTGGATTGAGGAATGCAAAGAAGACCAGAGAAAGGCAACCAGGTATTTTGAGGAGAAAATAAGGAAGGCTCTAAAGAAGAAAAAGGTTAGTGAACCGTATGTCAGGGCGACGATAAGTAGGCTATTAAAGAGGGACTTTAAGCATGCCTGGAATGTAGCCCTCAGGTCTGGGAGCAAGATAGCGATACTCCATACATCCATAATAGTGTCACATACAGACCCAAGAATCGATGGGTTTTTCCTTAGGGACTATTTTGATCTTGTGGCCGACGAATCTGCTAGGGAATACCTAAGGCTTTACCATAGAGCCTACATAGACCTTGACTCCCAGTACAATAAGACGATTGAGAGGATAGGTGAGCTGGAGGAGAGTATGCTGGGGAGGGCCGAGGAGAGCGATGAGTACCTGATCTTATATCTGCCACCATCCATAACGAGGCCGAAAAGGCTTGAGGAATTGTTACCTATGGAGGAGAAACTATTACATGATTTCTACATGAAGTTTATTAGGCTGAGACAGGAAGCCGAGACCCATAAGGAGGATCTCGAGGCTTGGAGGAAGTTTGCTGCCTGGAGTAGGGAGCTATATATGGATCTAGCTGAGAAACTAACATATAAATCACCAACATTCTTTCTCCTCATATCAAACACGCTGGAGGGGGTCTTCGCACTGGCCGAGTCAAGCACAAAGCCAGAATTGATTGCTAGGAGTTTCCTCGAGCAGACAATACACTTCATAGATGAGGCGGTAAGGAGCCTCAGGCATAATGCATGGAAAAGAATAAGCGACCACACAATAATAGCATTCTACACATCGGTGCTGGGGCTCGCAGTTCTCTCAGGCGACAGGGCAATACTTGAAGAAGTACTAGAGATAACAAATAGGGCCCGAAGCATAATATTAGAAACAATAGCATACGTACTCCTGAGGAGAAGGATCAATGTGTTCGCCCTAGGATACTTATCAGAACTCCTAGCAATATCACCACTCATAGGGGATGAGGAGTTAATATCAATACTCTTCTTCAACCACCCAATGATACCACATAGTGAGCTGGAAAACCTAGCAAAGAATAGGCCAGCATACGGCCTTATGATCTCAGCACTGCTTCACATAGCAACCCTAATGTACGAGAAGTACTGCCTAAGAAGGGAAATAGAACACCCAGCAATAGAACTCGCAACCGTATGTATACAGGAGGTCGAGAGGAGAGCGGGAGAGGAGGAAACAAGGATGATGAAGTGGCTACTAGAAAAAATAAAAAGGAATGATAACAGTCAACGATAATCACCAGTCAAACCTCTAAAACAGGCAAACATAACCGATCTTAGGACAATCCAACCAATTTTACTTTATAAGATTAGCAGTCTCCTCTAAGCATCCCAATTAGTTCATCTTTAGGAATGTTGTTCCATTTTGAAAGGCTTAGGGCGATGCTATTTAATGTTCCTCTAGCAATTTCATGATATGGTACAGTTATGTTATGTTCTCCAAGCATTATTATCTTTCTGGGTCTAAACATGACTTCTACACCACCTAATAATTTTTATAGTTGAGTCTCCCCATAAACCTAAGAAGGTTTCTGCTAACTAAGAAGTCTCAACTGGGTGAACCTCAACAATCATCTTAACGATTATTGCTATCCTATTATAATATTTTCTCCAAAGTGTGCCTCCACAGCCTCCCTAACATTTTTAATGAGCTCATCTAAGCTCTTCCCCTGTGTAAATATGTCATGACTTATCCCTCTCGCACACCAGTACTCTCCATCCCAAAAAGCATCAAATAATACTTGCATAATATCACCCGACCATGTAAAAATATCCGTCCTTTAGTGATATATAAGGAATTATTCACTTTATTCTTTGGTGGAGCTTATGTACAAGTTCTTTCTGGTGGCATTAATAATATTGGCTGTATTCAGCCCGGTGGTGAACCCTACACATATAGCACCAATGGGGGTAGGTATCAAAAAGAGTGGGAGCATGATAGTCCACAACTTGTTTGGTGGAGGGAGTGGTAACACAAAATACAGTACTAGTGCTCACCACTTTGAATCCTTAAGTGATAATGCCTCCACAAACCCATATGAGGAGTTGTTTGATAATACATCGGTGGAGTATTGGAATATTTTTGGTGGGGGCGACGTAATAGGTATTGGTGAGGCAAACACGAGCAGGTGGGGCGAAGTAATTGTCTTCTTCAAGACCAATGGTGTCACGATAGTTAGGGTTGAGAACATATCGACAAACAATACATGGAAAGTAGAGCTGGAGTATGTATACCAAAAAACAATATCGGGTGAAATAGTGGATTATTGCATCGCCGATGTCATCGGGAATGATGGTTTTGATGATATACTCATTGCCTATGGGAGAAAAGTGGAGGAGGTAATAACAGGGGAATCATGTTCACTACAGAATGAAAATGTGGAAAAAATAGTGGAGGGGAACTTTGATAGTGATCCCGAGATGGAGCTCGCAGTCCTAACAGATTTCCCCTACCTATACATATATGATCATGGCCTCAACCAAATATATCAGTCAGGGAAACTATGGACTGGTGAATACGAACCCCTAGATTTATTCTCTGGAGATATCGACGACGATAATAGGGATGAACTGGTGGTTGTTGCGACAAACAATACCGAGGAAAGCACCATGATAGTCAAGCTGGAGAGCAATGCGTCAATAGTATTTAGCAATGAGAGTTCTGGGGTAGCATATATGCCAGCAATACTTAGTCTTGATTCTGATGGGGGCCCTGAAGGACTTGTGGTTGTCATGGAGCTCAGTGGGAACTATATGTTAACATATTACAATGTAACATCCAGTATACTAACTGAGATAACACAGCAAAAATTGTCACGCTTACCAGACTGCCTCATGGCTTTTGACCTGATTAGTGGTCTTGGATATGAGGGGGATGAGGTGTTTGTCGGGATAGGAGAGAACCTAACAGAGTATAGTTCGTCTGGTGGATACATAAAGATGTACAGGTTTTCAGAGGGTAATGTTTCTAGTGTTGATGGAATAATATTCTCATCAAGTAGTAGTCGGGGCATAATATGTGGGCTGACTAGTGGCGACATAGTACTCCTAAATGACTCGTTAGAATATGTAAGTAAATCAACAGTATCAAGCTTTACAATATCATTCGTTATTGACTTCACCACAGCGAATTTCAGCTATGGGATAGTAGTATGCGACATCAGCAATATTGGTTCGATAGCGCACATAGAACATACGGGTAGTTCCTATGACATAGTCAAGGATATTGACTTCCTAGTGTCTGGGGTGGTGGAATATGTTGATTTTCTTCAGCAAGAAGAAACACTACTACTATGTGGGGACTTCCCATTCATACTTGGGCTCTCCCCAGGTGGGGCATTGAAATGGGGTATAAGGCTGAACAGCAAGGTGGCAAGAATAGATACCTCGTTAGTGGCTGATGCTGGATATATAGCACTATCAACATTTGGTAACGAGACATACATTATAGATCCCCGTGGTGGCGTCATAGAGATGTTTACCTTTGGGTACTATATCTATGGATTATTAGTTGATGATTTTGATGGAGATGGAGACTATGAGATATTTGTTGGTGACGCAGGAGGATACGGCCATATAATAGATGGGGGGACAATCTACAATACCTCGCTCTGGGAGACAATAACAGACGCATGTAAAGTCGATTTCGATGGTGATGAATACCTAGACATAGCGGTAGGCCTAATCTCTAACAAGGTAACAATAATAGAGTACGATGGCTCCAACATCAATGTGCTGGATTCATACAATACCCAAGGTATACCAGTAAGATCAGCATGGGGCGACTATAATGGGGATAATGCTCTAGACTGTGTACTTGTTGTTGCGAATCTTTCCGCTGGGGACAATACTGGTGCCGTCTCCTTATACACGATCGATAAGGCTTTTGGTTTCTCCCAAGTCGACATAGATTTCTCAGATGTCCAGTGGTATAATGAACCATCAAATCCAGAGCCAAGGGTGATCCTTCAGGACATAACTGGTGATGGCAAGGATGATGTAGTAATGGGCCTAAGGGACAGAAATGGAGGGTACGCCAGAATATACTTTATCGATCTCAATGATATAAGTAAGGGGGTTAAATACTATGATGTTCCAGGGGACGTATATGTTTTTTCCGTGGCATCGGTATATGCTAACCGTGGTGGCATCAATGATATAGTATGTGGACTATCCAATGGCCAAGCGTTGGTCTTTCTAGATGATTTCTTCCATGAAACAACAATAGAACCAGATAAGGTATTATCATTATCGGGTTCGGTAAAATCGGTTAGATGTGCGGATATAGATGGGGACATGTTTGGCGAGTTCTTTGTTGGCGGTACCAATGGGGTTTCCCTACGTGACGAATACCATTACCTAAACATAACACTATTAGAACCAAACATTACGGATGGGGAATCCTATGTTGGGAGTAGCGATGTCTTCATGAAATGGTCTGCCTATTGTGACCTTGGAATCGAGAGATATGTTGTCTATAGGAACGGCTCCCCCATAGCGGTGATACCCGGGAACATGACGGAAGCGACGATTAGTATTGAGGAGGGGATATGGCTCATAAACTTCACAGTCAAGTCCAATACTGTGGAGTCCCTGAGCGGGGACCTAACCCTATCCAAGGCAATAGTATTCACATTATTTGTTGATCTAACACCCCCAGAACTCGTGATCATATCAGCACCAGAAAGATATACAAACACCACAAGGCCGGAGTTTAGATGGAATGCCTCAGACAACATATCCGGCCTAAAGGCCATAAGGATGTATCTTAATGGCACACTATACAGGGTTCTCCCCCCAAACGAAAAATCCTTCAGTTTTCTAGTAAATAGCACATGTATCTACGATGTCAAGATAGAGGCTGTTGACAGGGCAAACAATACTAGGGCTTGGTCAAAGACCATAATATTCGACCTTACATTACCAGACATCGTGATTAGGAGTCCTGGGCATGTATACTATACGAATAGGATCAATGAGAGCATAACAATTGGGTGGACAGCAAGCGATAATTTTGGCCTAGAGAAAATAATTGTGCTGACACCATCAAGTGCTGTGGAGCTTGACCCGAACACCACATTATTCTCTGTAAGGTTTGATAGGGAGGGTATCTATGACGTCGCCATAATCGCTGTGGACTATGCTGGGAATAGGAATAATGATTCGGTAAGAATAATCATGGATACAACACCACCGGTATTGGAGATACTCGAACCAGATAATCTCTCCGCGTATGGCCCATCAAGTACACAGGTATGTATACTATATAATGCCTATGATGAACTCTCAAACATAAGTCATGTGGACGTATTCCTTGATGAGATAAACGTCACTAGGATAGAAAGCATATCCATAAGCATGGTGGTTATAGACCTAGCACTATACAACAAGACTATCGAGGGAGAACACACAATAACAGTAATATGTGCCGATAATGTGGGAAATATAGCCTCCGTAGTCATAAAAATACTTTATGATGAAACACCACCAACAGTAAGAATACTTGCCCCCCAACAAGGGAAAGTGGAGACCGGGGAGGTAACGATAAAGTGGGAGGCAACCGACAGCATCTCCGGCATAGAGTATGTGGAGGTATGGATAGACGAGAAACTACTCGATAAATACTATGATGCCTCAGGAGAAGTAACCGTGGGGATCCCCGAAGGAGAACACACAATAACAATAATCGCATGCGACAAGGCCGGGAATTATGGTAAGGCAGAAGTAAAAATAGAAGTCTCCATCAAGGCAATAAACAAAATAGTCGGTATCGCCATCTTCATAGCAGTAGTTGCTGTGGCCGCTGTCGCCACATTCCTAATATTTAGACACATAAAGAGGAAGAGAGCGAGACTCGAAGAACTCTCATAGTAGCATTGTATACAGAACTTTTTTAATAGCCTAAGTCAATATCAAAAACCCTCCGTCCTGATCTGATCCAAGATTGATTATTCAGCTGGACGAGATAAGCATCCCCAAATCTCAGTGGATATATCCTACCTAGCTATAAACCACGGGAGTTATGGTGGGGGTATACTGAAAACATTTTTAAAGAGTTTTTTAATAATATATTGGTAGGTATTTTTGGTGGTATTCATGAAAAAATATGCATCAATAATACTCATAGGTATACTACTTTGCTCGCTTCTACTACCACTATACAAGAACCATAGGGAGGTCGTAGGGGAGGAGACACAATACATACCAGACCATAACTTCCCCTTCGAGGTGAAGGAAATACCAGAAGGAATATTTGGGAGGGTGGTGCCAGAGGCAAGAATATTGGGCTCCGACGTCTTCCGTCTCTACGATGAAGCATCAAAATATATCTTCGAATGGATGGTGGCCCCAGGCGGAAAAATAAAGGATATAGTGATAGCGGATCTCGATGGGGATGGCACATATGGATATGTTGCGATCGAAGGAGATAAGGTCATCGCGCATAGAGGAAGCAGTATGGGTACCACATATTGGAGCGTAGACATACCTGACGCTAAAATTCTAATAGCTGGAGACGTCGATGGTGATTCCTACGACGACATAGGGATTGCTGCTAGTAGCGGCCTATACATAATCGATAGCAGTGGAACACAGATATACTCAAACAATTCAGTGTCGGTTGATGGGGTTCTAGATAAGGAGTATATAGCCTCAGAACGTATGTATATTGTGGTAACTACTGATGGACGTCTAGTCAAATGGAATACTGGGGAGGCAACCTCACGCAATATAGGTAGTATTGATGTAGCGGTGATTGCTGGGCCGTATATCTTCTGTGCTGAAGGAAACAACCTAAAGGTATTTGACCTAAATGGTAAGTCTCTATCAGAAAGATCCTTCGAGAGTGAGATAGTCTCCATATCAGCTAGTGTCGGCAGTAACTACTATGTCGCGGTGGGCCTAGCGAACAAAAAGGTCTCCCTACTACTATATAGTGGGTCAATAACGAGCTTATGGACAACAAGTATTAATACCCTGCCCCAATTCATATGTGTGGCATGGACAACCACGAGTAATTCTGGCGACCCCTATGTCTATGTGGGGGGTGGAAACAAGGTCTACAGGATATACTATGGATACATAATGAATTCGCTCTCAACGGCGAGTCCGATTAGGAGGATGCTGACTGGGGATGTTGATGGGAATGGGTACACAGATATTATTATTGGTACAGAGCTTGGGGATGTGATTATTACCGACTATAAGCTAGGTATGTTGTCTAGGGGAAGCTTTGGAGAGGAGGTTAACTGGATACTATATGGTAAGATAGAATCCGCGGATGAAACTCGTCTCCTAATAGCCAAGGACTTTGAGGTGATACTTGGTGATGCCTATGGTGCCAGCA
>CAZVPA010000036.1:0-18601 GCA_964628995.1 uncultured Nitrososphaerota archaeon
GACCGCATTCATCCCCCAGATGCAATCTGGGGGCTTTCTGCGGTACTCTTTGTAATGAGTCCTAGTGACCTATGCCTCTACATGAGGTATGATGGCCCCATAATGATAGATCCATGCCCACAAAAAAGCTAAAAAAATCAATAACGAGACCCTATTCTACGTCGCACCAACCTTCTTGAATGGATATAAGGGGAGAGTGTAATACATTAAGGGGAATAAAAATGGAGATATATCTGTTAGTCGTGTTGTTGTGCCATCCTTGCTAGCGCTCCCAGGAGCACCTTTTTAAGTACATCCTCTTCTTCTTTCTCCTCTTCCTCCTCTTCTTCTTCTTTCTCCTCTTTCCCAGCTATTATCGGCAGAAGTTCCTTAAAAAGTAGTTTGATTGCATATACCACCGCTCCGAATTCGATATAATAGTTGTCAAAGGTCAAGCCGATTATGTTGCTTTCTACGGATATGGAAATTCTATCATCCTGTGTCAGACAGAACTTCACTTCCCCTGTTTTATCGTTTATCTGGAGCATTCTTCTCATGATTTCCAATTTCTTTTTATCGTCTAGATCGGCTATTGATGGTCCAATGTAGTATGTTGTTATCCATGATTCGCTGAATGACACAGCTATCTCCACTCTCCTACCCATTATGTTCTTTACTATTATTACTTTCTTCCTGTCTGGATCATAGCTATAGTCCTCACCCATGAGCTCTAGGTATTCCAACACAGAGTTCAGCATTATCTGTTCATACGACATACTAATCACCATACCTCAACGAATTTTTCGGCATTTACCTTCTTCGCCCTCTTGATCAGCGGTACTATATTCTTCTGGAATTTCTTGTATGCCTCCAGAATGGCATCATACTCCTCCCTGAAGACATCATATGTGAGGGCTTTGGCATGTATGTCCTCCTTTACGACAAGGGTATTGTTCTTGCTAAGTGAGAATGTAAACTCCATGTGGTCGTCCTGTAGTCTAAGCATTCCTCTCAATATCTCAACGGCATCCTCACCAAACATGCTGACATCAAAGTCCTCATATAGTATTGTGAAGATACGTACCCATGAACCTATGAATATTATGCCGATCTTTATCCACTCATCCGGCATATATGGAACTCTCTCACTTACAATTATGTTTAGTTTTGCCTTATCGATCTTTGTCACTTTTTTCCTCATGAACTTTAGGTAGAGAAGTACTTTCTCGAATGCTAATTTTCTTAGCATGTCCTCTGCTCCATTGTTCATCTATATCGCCTAGGAGTGCGTAATATATAGGAAAATTGGTTTATAAACTTTGTATCTACAAATATGGTTGGTAGCCCATATGGCATTATCAGAAGATTATTCGATGATTATAGGTTTTAATGAGGAAGGAAACATAAGACATGCTATATATATTTGGCTGTCAGCTCCTGAGCATTTCTATTTCCTCTGCCAGTGAATTTATCTTTATTTCTAGTGTTAGGACTATGTGCCCAATAAGCATCAGTAGGACTGGTAGGAATACTAGTTCTAGGAGTATCCCGGCTAATCCATTGATCATCATCCATAGGATGGATAGTACTGCGAATAGCCCCCACGACACCATGGATATTCTTGGTGACAAGAATTTTGTCTGCCTACCAATAATCCAGAATATATACATGAGTATTGATGCTATTGGTAAAAGAAACATGAAACTTATGATCTCGATGGCCAGGGTGAATCCAGAAAGTATCGATGCTAGAGATATGGAGAGTACACCAACCAATAGTACGATTATCAAAACCTTTGATGCATTATTCTGTCTGAGGAGTCCCCGGGCAACCACATAGAGATTCAGTGCCAAGAAAATTATTAGTCCACACATCATAGCTCCACATACATATTTGGATATGTATGTTTTGTTTCCAAGGAAGTAAAAGTATGGCCATAAGAAATACAGGGATAGGAATATATAGGAAAGACCCAACAGGAGTTGACTTTTCCTAATAGATCCTACGATCCCCCTAGCTAGGAAGTATATAGCTGTAACAATGGATATTACTACTGATGGTGCCACTACATATAGGATATCTGTGTCTTGTGGTAGCTGTATAGTTCGTGGTGCCGACACCAATAATAGTGCTCCAAACCCCTCCATGATTATTGTAATTACTACTAGATCCTTATATCTGATGAACGTGCTGGGGATGAGGCCCTCTAACACCCTAATCCTTGGTAGCCGCATCATTTTCACCCCTCAAGCACCCTAATATAGGGGAATATCGCATCACGACACCTTCTATATAGCTCGTATAGTCTTATCTTTCCGGGAGGATAAAGCTTTATCGCCACGGTGAATATGGCTTTTAGTGTTGCGAGGTCGCCATACCTGCCCAGCTCCCTAATGAGGTTCTGGAAATCATCCTGTTTCTCCTCTTTCCTTATAAAGTCAAGAACCATATTGATAGATTTCTGTAGATCGCTCACCGTTTGTCTTACTGATCTGTAGATCTCGATCGGACTAGCCCTCCTATGTATCTTCCTCATGATATCCGAGTATATCCTTTTCGCGATCTTTATGTCAGTACCCCCTACAATCTTCTTACGTATGGTATCAACGATTATGGCTGTAGATTTCCCTCGAGGGATCTCCTTATAGAATTCCAGTAGTATCAGGACAGAGATATTGGGTAGATAAACCAGTTGCGGGTCGTCTGTATGTATGTATGGTGATAACTCAAATAGCGAGGAGACCTTTAGGAAAAGATCTAGGACTGTCTCACTACCAAACACAATGATGTCTGAGCCAGATAGAAAACCAGAGATTATACGTACAAACTTTTTTCCGAGAATATTGATGAGCGATACTAAGGCATCACCGATGATCTCCTCGTGCCTAACCCTTTCTGTTATTTCTATCTTCTCAGCCCTCAATAGCTCCTTCAAGCTGACTATCGCGTTCTCAACAGCATCAAGTATGGTATCCAAATCCTCGATATGTCTTATGACGAAACCATCATCATCAATACTCAGAATCCCTATTGCCCCACCAATGTGGCTACTGACCACCTCCTCGGTACGACCCCCATATTTATTTCGAATTGACTCATAGATCCTATCTAGCTCAGTTAGTAATTCCAATAGGTTGCGTATTCGTGAACAAACCTCTCCAAGGACCTTCGACACAATAGCTACGAGTTCATCACTCACGATATCCTTTCTAATATCCGCACTGATCACTACAGAGTGAAGTTTTCTAACAATAAACCTAAATATCTCCCTTATGTATCTTCTTATTTGTGTTTTCTCATCAATTATGAAGAGCCCAAAGATACGTAGGAAGTCCTCGATCTTATCGAGAAGACCAACATAGTTCTGGCCCCGTATCTCAGATACCTGCTCCAGAGACTCACCAAAGAATTTTAATGTAGCATCCATAGCAACGAGAAATCCCGCCTGAGCATATGTATCCTCTGTGGTTCCTGGTGGCGTAGGGGGATACTCAGATACGTATACCCCGCCCACATTCGTAACAACAATACGGCTTAGGAGCATAAGCAAACACCTTCTTAGATATTCATTATTACGATACTAAATATTTAAAGGAAATTTCATAATATACAATGTGGTAATGAATAACGGTGAGTGGTTTGAGTGAGGAAGAAAGAAAAGAAGTTTGGTTCAAGACGGGGATTAGTGTATTGGATACTGTACTAAGGCATGCCCGCTATGGTGACATTATGGGTATTAGTACGCAGAGATTTACACTTATAGAGGCTCCTGTCGATGCTGAAGAGATAATGTTTACCATAGCGAAAAACATTGCCAAAAATAACCCTAATATACCAATAGTAATTGTTACTAGTGAGGAGCCAAAAAGCACATTCCCAGACCTCGTCGCTAGCAAGGCAAACTGGCTGGACTTTAATGAGTACGGGAACATATTGGTTATTGAGTCCTATACTCGAGTGGAGGATACCGGATCTATTACTGGGAGCTGTACTAGGAAAATGTCCGAGCTAAATGCGAACGCTGGTGTGCTTATGATATACTCCCTGTCAAAGCTAATATTATTCATGGAAGAAAGAGAACTCTTCAACTACATCCAAGCCCTCATAAATAATGTTGTCCTCAGGATGAATTTTGCACTCATAGCGAACATAGACCCACCAATGCATACCCCATTATTCCTAGCGCGTATTAGGAGGACCGCCGACCTAATAATAAGAGTGATCGTTGACAAAAAAATGGGTTTCGAGGAGAAGTTCTTCGATGTAGAACCAATTACCGTTCCCATAAGGAGGCCAACTCGGGCCTACCCATATATAGTACTCCATGACAAAACAATACACTATGAGGGTGATATCCCCAAGTTCTTCTCTACTATAAGCATGGATGGCAGAATGGAAAAATCCGAGAACATAATAACGGGAATACCACCTATCGATTATCGCGAGACGGAGAGGGGACCAGAACTGAGGGGAATACCTCCACTCTTCTCCTATGCCTTCAATTTCTATGAGTCCCCCGCCGAGCTGTACCCATTCACATTCCAGCTCATTGACACGATGATTAATGTAAATAATATGAATGTCATAATGTTATACTCTGATGATAGTCCAGACACATTCTTTTATGAGATGTATAGGTATCTATCCAAAGAAAAAATTAAGGCATTCGAGGAATACCTGAAGAAAGGATATATATCGTTTATTAATTGTTCAAAGGGACTGGCACCAAGGATTACTGAACTTATCTCCAAGTCTAACGAGCCGCTCGAGAAGACATATGTAAGCGTCTCAGACGCTACCAACACGACTGAGGTCCTATACCACTTAGACAACTACTTGGATCCAAATTCGGAATACACTAAGGTTAGGAAATCGGAGGACGGGTCTATGTGGGGGCCATTTGTTATATTCAATACTCTGTCCGGTATAACCACGACGATGGGGTTTGAGAATACATATAAATTTGTTAGTATGATCCTCAGCAATTATATCTGGCGGGCATCCGGGGGCTATGTATTTTGGTTCTATGTTAACCCCACAGCGTTCGCCCCCGATGAGTGGAACAAGATCGCTGGTTTGATCGATGGGGTGATAGAAACAACAAGCAGGGTAGTGCATGGCGTGAGAAGGAGATACATCCGCGTAGTTAGAATACCAAAGGAGAAGGGATATACTACATATTGGGTCCCCTATATAGACTCTGGTGTCTATCCACCAGGACTTATGTATTTATCCCCAACATATTTCGGGTCGGATGGGATCTATCGGCCGAGGAGCTGAGGTGGGATCTATGGGGGATGGTGTAAAGACATATATAGAGGGTTTTGATGAGATCTTCGAGACAAAGACGATCCCTAAGGCATCAACAATAGTAGTGTATGGGCCCATGGGGAGTGGAAAAACAACATTCGTATTCGACTTCATAATGAAGGGTATAGAACATGGAGATATCGGAATATTCGCGACAATCGACGAGGCAAGCCACAACCTCATAAGGGATTTCAGTAGGTTCAAGTGTTGGGATCTGGACAAGGCCTTTAAGGAGAGGAAACTAATAATGATAGATATGGTATATCCAAGAATACTGGATCCCAATAAGAGAAAGGAGTATATGCTCTCAAAAGTCCTCGAGGGTAGGGCCTCACTGGAGGAATTCAACATATCTGGTGATGACGAAAAGCTAATAATAGCCCTTGCGCAACCATCGGATCTTATCAGGTTGATGGATAGAGAGAACATTGTCAGGATCCTAGGGCCCTATGTGCCGGAGATCGAAGAACACATCAAAAAGGGTCGAATAAGGTTTTCTCTGGACTCGTTGACATCATACATAACGACTATAACAAGGGAGTATGTATCTAGAACCTCCGCTAGTACGGCGACACACTTTGAGATAGAGGATGTGTTGAGGTCGCAGATGCTTGCCCTGAAGAATAGACTAGAGCAGAATGGCATAACATCATTCATGACCGCGGAGGCGTTGAGTATGGAGCGCACACGGTATGGTATTGAGGAATTCATAGCGAGGGGGGTTATATACCTTGGCTATGACTGGGTTGGATCTAAAAGACACAGGTACTTAGTCGTAGTGAAGATGAGGGGGAGAAGCCATAGTCTAGGAAAATTTGGCTTCGAGATAAACCCGAAGAATGGGATCATCGTCTATGGTGAGATGCCATAGGTGGATTTTTTGTCATCGCCTATACTTGTTGGTGCCATAATAAGTTCCTCGCTAAATACAGCTCATATCCTATTTTTTAGCGAATACCGGTACAAGATAAAGTATGGTACATTACTATATATTAAACAGCCAGATGGAAGTCTTGTGTTGATGGATATAAAACGGCTAATAAGTATACCGGTTACTAGGGTGGCGAGCAAGTATGGCCCAGATATCCAGCAGATAGTATCTCCACAGGAGGCGAAATCTGCACTAGTCGGCATCGCCACGATACTTGGTGTATATCGTCCTGATGATGGGAGTATAATGCCTCTACTATCCCCTCTGAGACCCTTCGAGGACTATGTCGCTATAGCTACTAAGGATATCTATGAGAAACTTTGGAGGCTATCTGGAGATATAGTCCTCGGACATGCTTATGTGGGATTTTGTTATGAGCCCGAGAGTAAAAACATTAGGAGGCTTGATATGGAGCTGAGGGTTTCATCAGAAGAAATGATAACCAACAACATACTGATTGCTGGGGATAGGAAAACAGGTAAAACGAGATTAGCGATCAATCTTGTCAGGAAGATATATGGGTCTGGGAGGAATGTTAGTGTCATCATCTTCGATGTGTATGGGGAGTATAGGGAGAGTTTCTCTGAAGCATCACTTCAGGATAATATAATAGAGATGTCTGGACAGTCTGTTCTGAATAATATCAATAGTGGTTTTGGCTATGAGTATAAGGATGTGAAGGATGTCCTGTCCGAGGTGGGGCCAGAGATTGGTAGCCGTAATGCTATCATTCTTAAACATGCTTTGGAGTCCCTCCAGAGCAGGGGAGAGATCTTCTCCATTGAGAACGTAAGAAAGGAACTCAAAAAAATGCTTAGTGATAAGAACGATAAATTTATCGATAACTTCATAGAATTCCTCAAGAGATTCTGGTATAAGCCCTTGTCAAAAATAATGCTTCCCAACAAGATTGTTGTCATCGATATGCACAGGAATATGTCCTATAGGGACCAGATAAAGCTTATCGCAAGCTTCTTTAGGGAGATGTACCTAGAACTAACCAATAGGGCGGCCAAGGAGGAAAACACGTCCAGGTTGTTTGTGATTGAGGATCTAGAGAAGTTTGTTCCATCACCAAAAATGGAGAGTACAGAAAGTGTTGAGTTCTCGCGGGAATATATACTAAACATCCTTGCGGCGTCGAGAATACTGAATTGTGGAATACTCGCAGTAACATCATCCCCGTCAAGGGTAGCTCCTCTAGCCCTATATTTCTTCAGAACAAAATTTGTCCTTAAGTTCATGGATCCGATAGAGCTCTCAGCTATGGCAGATCTATTAGGCTTATCTAGGGATGAGCTCTCTAAAATAGGTATTAATGAGGTTCTTGTCCATAACCCAAGACTGTTCTATGGTAAACACTTCAAAATAAGGCTCGGGTGAATATGATGTCTGATGAACTCTGGGAGGCGATCGAAAGGGGAGAAGCTGAAAAAGGGCCTGACAGGTTTGAGGAAGTACTCAATAAGATGATCGAATGTTCATTTGACACCCTAGATGAAGTACAGAGACGCCTGGGAGCACTAATATATCTAGATGAGGATCTACTGCGGAGTATAGCCCTATCATCAATAATTGGTGAGTTCCAAGCGGCCGGAGGGAACATAACGCTTGTGTCCGGGTTCGTCACCAACACCGAACAGAAAATAGTCATAAGTGGCAGTGAGAAGCTCATGGATCTGCTATACATAATAAGAACAATGTATCCGTATGAACTCCTCCTAAATATGATCAATAAGCTGATTTCTAGGCAACGGTATGGATTGCTGAGAGTGCTATACAGGAATGTAAGTGAGTACATGGGGTCGACAGGTGGAGGAATCCTTGCGACTGGTGATATAAGGGAAAAAATCAGGAGCACATACCCAAAAATGATAATGACATACATACTACACTCCCTATGGTCGGGATATTTCGCACCAAAATTCATACTCTCAACAATATCAAAGGCTCCAAACATATCGAAGGAGTTCTCTGAACTTGCTGATGCATGCATGGCATTGCTGAGGGGTATTGTAGAGTATGGTAAGGCCTACATATTTGCGGGGAGAATAGATTTCTTCAAGGAAGGGGGTGGCATAACAACAGTTCGATTGCTTGATGGGAAAACGTATCTACTTGGTCGACTCCATGATGATACCTTTATATTTGACCTGAACCTAGAACACATAAGGTATCTACTCGGGAAGAGAGACTATGATAGGATAGGGAAGAACTGGGAGTATGATGAGGAACTCATAAATACATATAAGAACTTCATCAACGTGGTTATCCCCTATGATATCGTGAACATATTGAGGCCATATGGAGACGATTTTGAAGCCATTGTTTTCGGCATAATACATAAACATATCTCCTATGTACCGTCGGCAAGACCTATGGGTTGCCTGACAGATTACTACCTAAAAGCCATAGCCCTATTTGATGCTAGGGGCCTAAAACCAGAGAACATGATTTTCTCCACGACCGAGTTTGACGCACCAAAAAGGATATTTGACTCACTAAGGGCGATATTTTCATAATTCATTTTCATAGCATTGCCGAGGTACTATGAGAATTTCCTAGATGAATTGGCGGCACTATTTTTCAATTATGTAGATCCAGAGAATCTGCTTGAACTCCTAAGAAAACAAGGAGGACACCAAATTAGGTATAGGCCGTGTATAGACCACATTAAGTTGTCCGTGTAAGATTCTCTTCAGTTTTCACCCTAGAGCATAAATCCATGGTCGCTATGCTAGGCTTCTCCCCTGTATGGGTCTTGGGAAAGCTTAGGATTTACAAAACCGCAAATGTAGTGAGTAGTAGTCATAATGACAACGATTATTACTCCAACAAGAAAGCATAAAATTGCGTACATTGGGCACCTAAGAGTAAAAATCTCTAAACAAGGACAACTTAGTGTGGTCTATACAAGGCCGGTGACGTATCGTGTCGCAAAACAAGTTACATAGGTCGCTTTTATGGCTTCTAACCGACAACTTCAAATAGAAAATTTGATTTTTCATGGAGGCTGTCCCTGTTAAATCTAGGCTTCGATGTTATTTGTTCTGTCTGTCCCAGACTTTCCACCTGTCTCATTGCACGAAACGCTCAACAATGGGCGAATGATAATAACGCATGCTAAATATAGCATATAATTAAAAGCGGATGTATCGAAGATAGTGTCCCTATCCAACCTAACAATCAACAACAAAAATTGTGTCATGTATCTGAAATGTTTTCCACCTGAGGTTTCGTCTGGGTGTCCATATGGGACAGGCCTAAAACAATCAATATCATTCGTTATGTCGCATGTGGCTTGTGCGTCTATAAACAAGTGTGTGTCGAAAGATAGGTGGGTGCCCCAAGGCTGTCCCATGACTTTTTATGTTTTATCTTGTAGGGACACCAACATTGTTTGTTTAGGTTTTCAGCTTATATGAATTCTTTCCTAATTCACTGTTTAGAATGAAAACTCTTTTGTTTTATATTTCTTTATATTCCCCTTATATTGGAGATTGTATATCGGCACACACATAGGGGGGTGTGTATACTTGATGCGTGAGGAGGAGGCTACTAGACTTTTGAGAAGAATCATCGGGACTTATAGGAGGCTAAAAAGATTTTTAGTATCATATTATGCATGCGGATCTATCCATGTTTCTGCCGATCCTCAATACCTTCTTCTCATTTTCTTTGATGCTATAATTGGTGCGTCTTCATGATAAAAAGGAACATTGCCATCATGTATATCAGTGTCTCCCTTTACGGCGTATGCTCCGGGTTCCTATCCTGGTTCATCCCAATCGTTCTATACTCAATCGGTCTCCCCATCTTGGCACTAACATACTCACTAATCGCGGTTTTGGGCATCACCCTACCAATCGTAGGAGGAAACCTCGCAGATTTCTTAGGAAGAAAAATTGTAATGATGATCTCAGTAATCACAATAGAAATAGGTCTATTAGCACTATACTGCGCATTTCTAAGCTCCAATGCTCCTCTCGTACTAATCGGAACTGTCCTCTTCTTTGCTGGGGGCGATATTGGCAGACCCACCTCCAGGGCACTGTTCATGGAGTCCTGCGATAAGGGAAATATAGGGCGTATCTTCTCTGTGGCTGCCACTCTCCACACAGCATCAATGATTGCTGGCGCCATACTATTCGAGCAAATGTTAAACTTTACCCCAACACATGAACTCATCCTCATAATGAATCTTGTGTTCGCGGGAGTAGTCGTATCCAGATTCTTCATTATCGAGACCCTACAACGGGAGCGTATAGGTAGATCATCAATCATTGGTCGCTTTTATGAAGCATTAAAGCTTGTTGCTACTGAACATAGACTGTCTGTCTATGCATCGTTGCGTATGTTGTTGCTCATATTTGGTTGGTTCTGGATCCTATTTCCCGTCGTTTTAAGGTATGATTATGGATTCGACTATGGGCTCATAGCTATGTATTTCTCGGTATCGGTAGCTCTTAGTGGTTTGCCCTCCCCAATAGGAGGTGTGTTTGTTGATAAATATGGGGTGCGTAAAGCTTTCATCGTTTCAATTGTTATTGACTCGCTACTCCTGTTTGTGTTCTTCATTGTTGTTGGTTTTAACACTATTGTGGGGTTTCTAGTGCTTGTTTTTGTTGCCTCTGTAACATGGTTTGAGGGGGCGGCCCATAATGTGCTTATGTTTCATATTACTGATGATGCCTATAGAGGCCATTTTTTCGGTGTTCTTGATACTCTTGGTGGCATAGCGGAGTTTATATCTCCTTGGATTATGTGTATTATGTATAGTGTGGATGCTCTTCTAGCATTAGTAGTTCCCGCCATAGTAAACATTTTTGTTGATTTTCTCATAATAATGCTTTTGCTATCAAAGCAACATTGAGCTCTATTAGTATTACGATTTTGCAAGTTGTTGCGTTCAGGCTGGGGTGAAAAATATGGGTAGCGACCTTGAGGAGAAAATAAGGGAAGAGCTAGAGAACCTCTATAGGGAAGCGAAGTCTGGAAAAATAGACCTGATAGTTGACGAGTACCTAAGGGAGATAGCGGCGGAGGTGAGACTATGGATACTACACAAGACAATCTCACCAACAGTAACAAAAGTGAAGAAACTAGAAACACAGACCATGAAGAGGGACATCCTAGGCCTACTATATGAGTTGGCGGAGAGCCTAAGCCCTGAACAACGAATAGAACTTGTGAAGATCGCTGTCGAGAAGGCTGGCGGTTAGGTCTTTGGCAAGAGCAACGTTGCTGTCTAAGAGTACGATATCTAGGTACTTGTCTGGAGAGCAAGTAGTAGATGTTGAGGCAGTGAAGAAGATATTGATACCATTAGTTCTGAGGCCAAAAATCCTGGTGGAGATCCTCATGGGTCTCTCAAAGAAATATGCAAAGCTAGGCACTGTAATAGGCAATATTGTTACCGGCGTGAGAATTATATGTCTTGAAAAGAGTGTTGACTAATGATCTTTATGCTAATAAGCATGTGTCGGGGGTTTTATCGATGAGTACTACAAGTAGTAGTTGTCTTAACAGCCATGCTAGCCCGTAGAATTCATCAGATATGAAGGCCTCGAAAACTCTGGTTATCGCTTTATGGTTGAGACATCCTTCCTAGACTAAAGCCGATAAGAATTATGAGGAATAATTCTGGAGTAAGTTGGAATTCTGCATAATCTAACTTTTATAAAATCCTATAGTATTAATCAATAACACTTGAATAAAAATGAGTCTAGATACTAAAATTTTTATTTTGTTATTCTTTCATATGTTTTTGATGCCGGCATATGCCGGCATATACCGGTATGGTGAAATATCTTGATCGAGGACATTATCTCGCATGGAGAGAGCGAGACTGTGGAGTTTAAAAGGGGACTCGGAGAGAGGAGAGAGATTCTGGAGACAATTGTTGCCTTTGCTAATAGGAGTGGTGGCATCATACTTATTGGCGTTGAGGATGATGGTAGCGTCGTGGGGGTCAGTATTGGCAAGGGCACTGTTGAGTCTCTAGTGAATGACATCCGCCAGCTAATAGACCCACCAATAGTCCCGAGCATCGAGGTAGTGAGATTTGAAGGGAAAGACATAATAGTCATCAAGGTCCCCAAGGGCTATGATGCACCATACTTCTATAGGGGAAGAGCATTCGTAAGGATAGGCAAAACCAACCGCATGATGTCCAGCAAGGATATTGAATACCTGATGACCAAGAAGATACTTGAAAGAACACCACTAGACTCAAGACCAACAAATGCTACTCTTGACGAAGTCAACGAGAATGCGGTGAGATTCTTTGTGGATAGGGCGAGATATGCCAGAAAACTACGGATAGAATTTACGGATATTAGAGACCTAGCAGAGAAACTAGGCATAATAATGAACAATAGGCTCACGTTGGCTGGAGTATTATGCTTTGCCGACAACCCACAGAGACATGTACCATATGCGATGATAAGGGCGGGTAGATTCCGGGATGGGCTTACCCCAATAGATGACCAGACAATAGTAGGCAATATATTCGAGTTGATATCTGAGGCCCTAAAATTTATAAAGAAACATATTAACATAACATATAGAGTGAGGGAGGATGGGTCTCGGGAGGAGATATGGGAATACCCGCTATGGAGTCTCAGAGAAGCAATAGTCAATGCCGTAACACACAGGGACTATGGTGTTCCATCCCCGATATACCTAAGGATATATGACGACAGAATAGAAATCGAAAACCCAGGGAGACTACCCGAGCCACTCACAGTTGAGGATCTCAAAAAATACCACACATCAATACTGAGGAATCCACAGATAGGCAAAATAATGTTTCTTGCTGGATACATAGAGGCGTGGGGAACAGGAACAAACAAGATGATAGAGGAATGCCTCAGACGTGGCCTACCAGAACCAGAATTCACAGAGACAAAAATAACATTCAAAGTGATATTCAGAAAGAAGACCGTGATGAACCAAACACTACAAAAACTCCTAGAATTCATCAGGAAAAAAGGAGAGATAACGAGAAGGGAATACCAAGAGTACGCAGGAATAAGTGAGAGAACAGCGAGGAAACATATAGAAACACTGAAAAATATGGGCTACGTAGAGGCAATAAGACGAGGAAAACAAATATACTACCGATTAAGGAAACACATAGAATAGTACGGAAAAAGAACCATGGGAGGTCGGGATGGGTGTACTAGGACATTGATATATTGCTTTGGAGGATAGTATGAGAAAAATATCTCTAGTACTCCTGATCGAAACCGCAATTTTTGTTTTGGGCCTCATAATCCTTGCCTTCGCTATTAGGAGGTACTATGTCTATGTTAACTACATCTACGATACCCAAGATGAATACAGAGCAATCAAAGTCTTTGAGAGTCTGAATTATTTCGAGCTCACAGGTATACCTCTCTTCGCACCCCCCAGAACCAATGTCAGTTATGATGACTATGTCTATGCCAGATACATAAACAGACAAACCGTAGATTTCTATACAGAAAAAGTAAGTTACCTAAAAAGAAAACTCAAAGCACGACATGTTACACTTAACTATACCGTCACAGCTAAGTTCATCAATATGGCCATGGTCAATATTTCTGCGGAAGCTGGGGAGCTACATGTTTGTTTTACCGGGATGGGGACTAAGTTGACAATCCATCGTGAGGGTGAGCTTTCTGGTTTCATAATAATCAACAAAAGTGGAGTAATAGAGAACATAGAGAACACAACCATAATAGCCCTCAGAAATACCTATGCAATATATGGCATATTATCATACGAGGAGATATATGGACCGCTGGCAGGATATGGCTTCACGATAAAGCAACTAGTTATCCTTGACAAGGATTTCTCCCTCATTTTTGTGGCGTGTCAACCTACAGGCTATGTGATCTGAATGGGTAAAACTCATGCTATATGCGATACTTGAATCACTAATCTATGTCATGCTACTACCCCAAATACTTTTATTGTACCTTAACATATATTCCCTCCCAGCGATCCTAGCCTCAATATTCTTCGGCACAGCACTAACTTACACAATGTTTCATCAATTAGAAAAACATGAAGAAATAAAGAAAATATTTCTGTATGTAGCCATAACACACCTACTGATGCTACTACTAATCCTTGTGGGTATAGTCTTATGCTTCTACATACTAAAGAAGCATTTTAGACTATTCCTGGCGGAGACTCTAGCAACACTATTCTCCTCATACTTAATACCCTTTGTCTTCTCAATATCGATTATTGCATTTGTTGCTGGTTAGTAGAGCATACGGCTATGTTATTATGAGCTTTGGTTTCTCCCCCTCCTCGGCGACTACCTTCACTGTTACTCTGTCTTTTAGTCCCGCGATTCTTGCTTCTTCCTTGCTTATGTATACTGCGTAGCCTGCTCCCAACCTCGATACTTTTCTTGTTGCTACCGATAATACTCCCGTCTCACCCTTCAGCATCTTCTTTGCGATGGATATTACTATTCTAGTAAGTAGTTTCTGCTCTATGAATCTTGACAGGCTTATTGCCCTCCTCAGGGTCTTCAGTCCGTTGGAGACCTCATCAGCAAGCTTCCTTATTTCCTCTATTTTTGGGTTCTCCACAAGCATCTGCACGAACGGGAATGTTTTTCCTTCTAGAGCACCCCTTATTATGTCCAGTTGTTCTTCCAGCCGCTGTATTTTTCTGAATAGATCAGCCTCGCTCTCAATTTTTAGACTTGAGTTTGTGAGCTCTAGAAGCCTCCTAACCTTCGATAGTAATTCTGAAACATCAAACACAACTAGTGAGCCATCCTCAGCTGGTACATAGGCCAACGTCTTCTCCTTGAGCCTCCATGCTAGGATCGGCATATATATGTTGTCCATACCTATGTAGGATGAGAACCATCCATCATCCCTAGGAATCGTACAGAAGTTCTCCGAGAAGAACCTACACACGTACTCGTCTGACGCAACCACCGAATATGTGGACCCAAGAAAAATTATCTTGAAGCCACCAAGAACACCTATTGAGTCTGAAGGCCTATCCCTAGAGAACGCATCCAGAATACTCATTATTGCGTCAACTATCCTCTCCGGTGTCGCTCTCTCCAACCCAAATGCCAGAACAAGAACCCCATCCTCCACGCCCCCCTCCACATCAACATTCTCCCTCACAACACCAAGAATATAATCAAGATACTCCTTGGACACCTTCGATATAAGATTCTTCACATAGATACGTTCCCCCTCCCCATATACCTGTATGGCATCCTCCTCCCTCCTACTCGCCAAACGGATGTAGAACACACCATTTAATTCCTTTAAATCGCCATTAAACATATCCCTCAACGACTCCGCAACAGCCCTTACGACATCTACACTCAATATGGACACCACCAATAACAATATGCTCTAGATGTTTTCTAATATATAATAAACCCCTATTCTCTTTTTAAATAATATAATACGATCCGTTAATTTTATATTTAGTATTATCTGGATAATATGTTAGATGATTGTTTAATAAAGTTAAACAAATCATTAGATGAGCTGTCAAATATGAGGTGTCTGCTGAGGGGTACTGTGGCTAGGGATTTCAACAAAATTTATGACGAATTAATGTATGAAATTAGGAGCTATGGTAGGGGGAGCCTATTCCTGTGGCACAGACTACTGAGCTATGTTGATGTTGCCGTTGAGGGCGAACAATGTAGGTATTATGTGGTCAAGAGGATCACTAATTTGCTTAAATATTCCATGTCTATTGAGGAGAAGGCATATGTATATATTAGCATGCTTGATTTTCTGCCTCCTGTACTAGACATCGTTAGGGAGTACGTTGATAGGTCTACCCATGCAGTATTGGGTCTGGAGGATCCCTTGGTCAAGGTTGATTATCTATCTAGACTCATTGGATGGCTGTATGCTAGGGGTTTCTATGGTATGGGGGATGGGATATTTAATATTGCCGTGTCTATCATTAGGGGGCTCCCTAGGGATCTCGCTATAGATGCATACCTAAGTATTGGTAGGGCCCTAGTCTCTAAGGATATGGCGGATGCTGATTCAGTATTTCTTATGTGTTATGATTTGGCGAAGAAGTTGACATCCATTGGGAAGAGGGCTGTAGCAATAACGAAGGTTGCTTCGATATATGGTAGTGTTCTTAGGGACAAATACGCTATGGATCTATCAGATAGGTGGTTGTCGGAGGGTATTGGCCTATGTAGAGAATATGCTGTAGACCGGACAAAATTTCTTGCTGAGACACTCCCATACATATTCCATTATGATGAGAACATGGGGATGAAATACCTAGACATGTTGCTGAGTGATATGTGGAGAAGGGGTGTGAATGCTGTACTCATGGAGAAACTATTAGCATCACTCCCACGGATACATGGGGACGCCGAAATAATAGACAGGATTGATAGGTGGATAGAGAGAATGTATAAAAAAGGAAAGATTGGTGACACTATGTTCGCCAGACTGGAGTCTGCTGTGGTATATTCATTTCTACTTCTCGACCCATATAAGGCATATAGCCTGCTCCAACATGTCCCAGAGATCGTTGCTCAGCTTGGAGCCCATAGTGTTGAGGACTCCATAGCAATATTGAAGAATATATCCTTGGTAGCGATACCATTCACATACACTATCACAATATCTCTCGTGGAGGAATTGCTCGGCATTGGGAATCTGCTGGATGCCACTAGGGTGTTGGGGGAGACACAGCATTATTTTCCAAGAAAAATCGATGAGGTATACCGATACATACTACATCCATTCATAAAAAGGGCTAGTACAAAGAAACTCTTGAGTTCACTAGAATATATAGCAAGGCTTAGGACATCCTCTATTGATCAGTTATTTAGAAACATCGTGAGGAAGGCTGAAGACCTTAAGGAACCACGCTCCATCCGAGTGCTCCTGAGTGTCACAAAGGCCTTATTATACAGGAACAGGCCGTGGGCAATACAGCTTGCGTACTATATAGAGGAGAAATCAACGACGCTGCCACAACACATTAGGGCAGAAACACTCGCAGCCTTAGGCTCCATAATGTTTAGTATTGATAGAGAATATGGAAGAAGACTCTTTCTAGAGACGCTCAGAATTGCTGAGGATGCGGAACCAGAAGAGGCTTCAAGGATAGTATCAAAAATCCTTAGATATATGCATGAGCTCCAGCACGATCCCCAGATAAACCAGCTTGTACTATATGCGGTGGAGCTATCTCAGACGAGCATTAAGGGGTAGATCTATACTTGGCAGTTTTCACATACGAATGTCTTCCTGTTATGGGGTTTCTGCCTATAATATCTTATTGGCCTACCACATACTGGGCACGGCTTCCCATATTTGTTATATACATAGAGGATTGGCCGGAGTCTTTCTCCCCTCAGTCTGCGCTTGAGGAATTCCTCAGATAACTCCTTGGCTATCCTCACTATACGTCTTATTTCTTCGGGAGAGAGATCCCTAACCATCCTGTCCGGGTGTATACGGGCCCTAAACAGTATCTCATTCCTAAGGATGTTCCCAATACCCGCAATTACTCCCTGATCAAGCAATACACAACCAATCTTCTCATTCTTGTGCTTTAGTATTAGCCTCTCAGCCCTATCCGGATCCCAATCCCCCCTCAGAGGATCCTCACCCAAGCTGCTCTTGAGTCTCCTAATAAGTCTAGATTTGTAGTCTATTTCCACTATGGGTGCATTATAGACAACAACCTTATGTCTATCAAAGTCTAGCCTAAGCCTGACCATTCTTTCTGGCTTTAATAGGGGCTCTTCCGGGTGATATATGTGTATCGTACCATACATCATCAGGTGGAGCCTTATCCCATACCTAGAGAATATGAGAACTATATTCTTGCCATAGGTATCCACAGAGTCAAGCCTCCTACCAATAAGCCTCTCAGGCCTAACATAAGTCTTTCTGGTCCTAGCAAATATCCCCCTCAACACTTCGCCACCAACATGCCTCCAGATAATCATGGCCCTATATCTAGCACTTGGTCCCTCAGTCATTTCTCACACAACAACAAGTCATTATTGCCAACAATATATCGATAATGAGGTTATAAGTGGGGTGGATAGAAAGAACAATTAATCTTCTTCATAGGGTATAAGCCTAAATCCAGTCCAGATAAGTCCTATCTCCCCAACAAATGGTATTAGCGTGCCCAACAATATAATAATACCGGTCTTCTCTAGTCCCTGACCCCCAATATGATTACAAAGAGTACCGCGGAAAGCCCCCAGATCGCATCTGGGGGATGAATACGGTCTGGGAGGGAAGGCAGGGGCTGGGTAGTGGGAACGCAAAATGTTGGTTCGAGGAGATAGCTGCTGAATACGGCATAAGAGTTGTACCTGTAAGTGAGAACGGCACGTCTCAAAGA
>CAZVPA010000037.1:0-18213 GCA_964628995.1 uncultured Nitrososphaerota archaeon
GCCGCTCCAATCCTCCTGTATCCACCAAAGATCTTGTTCCTTTCCTCATCCTGCTTGGTCGTACCGGCTCTTCATGGGGGGTCCTTGCGGGTTGATCCCTACCCATGGAAGTTGATACACCACCAGTTATTTTCTCCAATTCTCTTAGAGCGTTTTGATAGTCTATGCAGTGTTCTCGCAATAGTTCCTGATTGTTCTTCAAGAATTCTTTAAAATGTTCGATAAGCATAGGATAAAGCTTTATTCCAACTTTTCTGCGAATTAGCGAGTAATCTACGTTTGTTCTCTCCGCCTTAGATATACCCCTCAGACCTTTAAGAATCGTTTCTGTATCGATAGTTTTCTGCGATACCGCACTAAGAATTTCTGGTAATTGTTCAAATAGGTCTCTTATCCCCCTCAATGACAGACGTTTCCTCGCAACATAATCGACGATCTTGGCAATATCAACCTTAGATGCATCAATATTGTGGCGTAGCGATAGTTTTTCAATATACTTCCTGATTATTATTTCTAGACCCTTTCTGTCTGGGTAATCCATATAAAATATCATTTTCATTCGATCTAGAAACGCTTCTCTTATTAGGTCAGGCCTATTAGTGGTAAATATTGCTATTACGCCTTTATATCTCATATCCCCATCCAAGATAGATAAGAATTGATTTACTATGCTCCTTTGCCAATTATGCTCTATTTGGGAATCTTTCAGAAGTACCGCCTCGGCTTCATCAATTATTACTACTGACGGACTCAAAGCACTAGCCGAGAGGAATGTCTCTCTTATCCTTTTTTCAGATTCTCCAACCCACTTACTTAAGAACTCGGATGCTGACATGTATGTGAACCCACCGAAAAATTCATTACCAAAGCACTTAGCTATGTAGGTCTTGCCTGTACCCGGAGGACCATAGAATAGAATCCCACAGGGTGGTTTCTGATCCTTTTTATAGGACAATGCTAGATATAGGAGCATACTCTTCACTAAATCATTACCATAGACATCACAGAAGTTTGGCTCCGGCTTCGGTGGTTCGGCACCGGACAATACTTTCTCCAGATTTATTCCATACTTATCTATTATTTCCTTATGGGAATTGACAAATTTTTCTATTTGGCTTTGCGTGAATGGTATTCTAAGACCAATCGCCTTATCGAAGTCTCCATAGGCCACTACTTTTCTCTGACTCAAATTATCTATCACATCCTGTGTCGTTATTCTATCAAATGTGAAGGAGAGATCTTCCAATGCATTATATATATCGCTTAAGACCAGTCTCCTTTTATATGCGAACTCGGCAATCTCATTAGAATCCACATCACTAACATCCACATTCCTAGTCTCCCTAAGTCTAGTCAACATCTTACTAACAATATCCTTCAGGGTTTCTAGATCAGGATATGAAATGTAATATATCAGCCTCATTCTCCTCAGGATAGCCGGATCAATATCCTCCGGCTTGTTTGTCGCAAATATAGCTATAACACCATTATATGGGCTTTCCTCTCCCAGAACCCTTAACCAGAAATCAACAAGATGAACATCCGTTTGCATTACCTCTTGGACCCTTGACCCGAGAATGGCTTCTGCCTCATCAACAAATATTATTGCGGGTCTATGCTCGTATGCTTTTTGGAACTCATATTCTATGCTCTCTATACTATGTAACTGCCCGCCCCGGAGACTTATATAGTAGAAGTCAAACTCATTGGCAAATGCCCGCGTTATGAATGTTTTGCCGACACCAGGAGGACCATAGAATAATATTGGGAAAATTCTTTCATCCCTATTCTGCTTAAACCTCGACGCAATTATTGTAAGAATAACCTTTAGCTTATCGTTTCCACCAACATCCCTGAATTTTGGGCCCTTCTTCTTTGATTTCTCTGGTCTCGGTTCAGCATTGAGCTCTTTCGCTATATTGTTTAGTAGTTCTATCTCGTTACGGGACACTGTCTTCTTTGGGTCAGCTATCTGCCTCCTGAGTTCCTCTATAATGTCCTCCTGTTCTTCATATGATAACTCCCGGTATATCCTATCAAGTACAGCAGGCGGCACTATACTTTTCGATACCTCCCGTAACACATCTTCTGGGATCTTTACTTTGTACTTCCTACAGAAGTACTTATGATACCTTATCATATCCTCTTCTTTCGGAGGATGGATGTAGATTACATTGGGCCTCAACCGACTGATGTCTCTGAGGATCTCCCTTCGTTGTTCAAACAGAAATTCGAAAAATCTTTTGTTTGTTATTGGTAGGATTATCATTCTGAAGTTTTCCGCAACAGCCCCCTCATGCCTTATCCTGAAGATAAGCCTGTTAAGCCTTAATGATAAGCCGGTAGTATCATAATTCTCCTCTGGTGTCAAATAATCTAGGTTCTCAATTATTAGTATTACTGGGTATCGCGCATCAGGCCTAAAATTAAAGAACTCCTCTATCTCTTGCTCTGCACTATTTGGATCCATAAAGTTTGCTCTTCTCGGTTCAACAAGCGGAAACATCTCATTTAGTTGTCTGAGGATCTCACCCATCACATCAAGAACACATTCCTTCTCCCCTATTATCATCACTAGTGGGGGGACACTATCCCTCTTACCATCCATATATTCGGCTATAGGCTCTAATAATAATTCGCTGATCGCCTCCCTTATCTTCCTTAGGTTCTCTGATTCAGACTCTATAGCAAAATAAACACTCATACCCATCACATCTCATATATCGCAGACATATCGTCATAGCTACCAAGGAAATATTTTTAAAAAATATTGTTATCTATTCTCCAAGAAACATCATCCTTCTTTGGGTATCGCACGGAAATAAAAACCTCACCAGTCAAGCGAAGATCCATGGGATCGGGAATAATAATAGGTATGCCCCCCAGCGAGCCTCCTCAGATATTCTAGTAGAGCTATCACTAATGGGTCATCGGCAATATTTATGTTTGATCCGAAGTATCTTGTCAGGGCGTTGATAAATAGTTCTCTTATTATGTCTAGGGTATATCCTAGGCCGCCCCATTGTACTAGGCTATCAAAATATTTCCTATTGATAAAAATATGCGGCCAATGAGGTGGGAACACTATAAAGTTTTTCTTGATTTCGCCTTTATGATATATTGCGTACATCATAAGCCGCTTCTGGTAGTCCGCAATACGCCTGTTGTTTTCCATGTTTCTTACGCCATTAAAGTAGTAGTCAACAATATCATAGATCGTGAAAAGCAGAGGCATACTTAGCTTTGACCCCCCCGTGTGTAGGCTCTGAAAAATTTTGTCCCCACTAGAAATGATATCACCGAGATTACGTCTATCACGGAGAGTCCCTAGAATATTCTTGAATAGAGTCACAGAGGCGGCAATAGTGACACTATTTGGAAATCTTTTGGAGAAATCTAGAAACCCACTAACTACACTATCAATAAATGATCTAGACCCCTCTGATGTGGGGAGCCTCTGAGCCATTATGTCAATATAGTATATTACGCTGTCCATATAGGTATCCACGAGAGAGATACCTTGGCTTGATGATAAGAGTTCGGGGTTTTCTGAGAGTACATAAATAATTGTTTCGAATAACTGCCTGAGATAAACAGCCTCAGCTGGGTTCTTGAGATTTCTAAGACATTTATCTAGATGCTCCAGATTATAAAATAATATCACTAGGCTGAATACGTTTATATCGATAAGTTTTTCTATGTTTGGTATTTGACATAGCTTCCTATACCTATTATAGAAGCGCCATAGTAGACCGATGGCCTCCCTGCTGTCAATTTTTTTGCTTTTTATCCCTATTAATTTTTTCAGAAAAGACATTACATTTTTTTGGTTCAGGACATCTACAATGAGCCCCAATATTGATTGATTTATTCTGCCTCCTGTAGTGGGGATAAATCCGAACCTATCCACAGTATCCACCCATATCTATTAGGATTCTCTCTCGTTGTTTTCTTTCTTCGCGCAGAACCTCTTTTTTGGGTAGTGGTCTTATCTTCGGGACGGGGATCTTTGGTATTTCCTTTCTCAATTGCCCATTAACTATCCATTCTTTGAATAGATTTCTGAAGTGATACACTAGTTTTCTTGAGATATCCCCGGCAATCATGGAGCATATTTTCTTTGGAATATCATCTGGAATAATGATGTATAGGGATCCATTGTTTTCAAGAAGAACAAAGATGTTTACATCCTTACCATCGTATCTCGCCTTTATATGCCAGACCTTTTTATCTCCGGGAACAGGTTCTATCCCAAGGATTTTGAGGCCCTGTATCTTGGCGAACCCATATTTAATGAGGTCATCCTTTACTTCTTCGAGTGCTAGTGCTGTTATTCCGATGAGTTTGCTTCTGATTTTGTTAAACCTCTCTATTTCCCTACTAGAAAAGCCCCGTGTTAATTTACTCAGTTCTGCCTGTTCGATATTTCCTATATGTGTAGCTATTCTATTGGATATCCTATTAACGAACACGCTTCCATCATCACCCGATTCCAGTTCCTCAATATCAAATAGTTCCTCCTCCGGCATAGAAAAAGCCGATTCCTCCAATTCCTTAAGCTCTTTTTCTATTCCAGCGAGGTCTTCGAGGAGTTCTTCACCCAACTCTGTCCTCGGGACCTTCATCATCGTGTTCTTTATGTTTCTTCTTACATTCTTTATTCCAAGATCCGAGAGATCGAGACTTTCAATATTGACGGATAGATTATAGTTTTTGTTTAGTTTTTCCGCCAATCTATCTATCCTTGATTGAAGGGACGCTATGCGGGAAGAAAGCCTATTTATGACATCATATGTATTAATTCTCCTTACATCCCTACACATCTTATAGACACACCTCTACCTAACAAAAGCCATATTTCTAGAACAATATTATAAATATGATAGTTAACCTACTTTTTAATCGGTTTTGTTTAATATTAAATGCTGATTGAAGGTTTTTGTGATGGAGACTATTATTAATCATTATAGTCGACCCAGGAAGGAATTCCTAATATACTCTATAATCCAAAACATTGTTGCCGCGACCATAGAGCTGGAGGAAATATACAGGATCATAAGTAATCTCCTAGGAGAGGAATACAGGGCCACAACACGTATGAAAAGGTTTCCGAGGATCGATCCGATAATAGATATTGAAATAAAGTTTAGGGATACCCTAAAGAAACTAAGGGATAAGATAGATTTGTTAAAATCTTATGGCCGACTGGCCACGACAAGTCTAACGCGAGAACAGATAGATCAACTTGTCGAAAAAGTTAGGACCTTTAAGAATAGCTGTGAGGCCCTCAGGAGAATTATGAACAATATTGACACGCTATTACATTTTAATGAGATACGAAGAACCTATAACGAGTACCTTAGAGATGTTTTTTCTGAATGTCCGGTAGAGTCCTGGCAGAAAATAGAGAGGGATATCTCGACTATTTCTTCTGAGCTTAATATGGAAGGGATTATCAGCGAGATTGTTGGTGCTTTGGATTTCCTGATAGATTTCATATCGAGGTTGTTTCCAGTAATGAATATGGGCACCAAAGAAATGTGGGGAGATAGACGTCTTCAACCTCCCAGCAGTACTACTGTAACTGTGGACTCTGAGTCCATCAGGAGGCTTGAAAGCACTATCATCGGAAAAATTATGGAGTGTGTTAGGTATAAGACAAAGCAAAAAATATATGAAAAGCTTACGAACGAGGCTATGTTGTTAAAGCAAATCAACCGCGATATAGAAAAATTATTATCAATGATTAGAGGACACACAAGGATCAATGTTGATCCCTTTAAGAGCTTTTCTAAAATAGTAGACGAATTATTATATACTATCTACGAATATAATTATCTCAGTAAGTTTATTGAGGATGGGAGTAAATTTAGGGATCTACTGTATCCCGCGTTTATTCTCAGTAATATCCATAGAATAGAAGGGGAAATAGGGAAACTATCCAATTCTATTAATAGGAATATTGATGACTTCTGGAGTTTTCTTGAGGATTTTTCTTATAAATTGTATGAAAGTATCAACAAGATGGTGGAGCAGTTTGAAAAAAATCCAACACTTCAAAAATTGGATGACATCCAGAAGATATTTATGTATGCGGAAAGCCTATTGGGCAATCTTGAGGCCCTCCTGAAATCTAGGAGACCCCCAACCAGTAATCCCATAGAAAAACTTAGAGAGATAGTACTGCTTCGCAGGACAATTATAGGATCCCTCCTAGACACAATGAAAAAATTTAGATCGGCTATTGGGACAATAATGAAGTATAAGCTTGAGAGCATATTTGCAGAATATGACAAGACCATCTTGGTAAAGTATCAATTCGAATTCTTCAAAGAACTTACGTCGAAGATAACGGATGTTCTCTTGGGTATAGAACCCAAATATTTTGATATATCCAGAATAGAAGAAATCGCTGATAGATTTGCCACATTTATCGGCGAGGTTATTGATTATATTATTGAGTCCGGGTACTTCAAACGCACCGTCGGAATCGACTGGACAAAAATGTTTTCGACAATTATGGAAAACATGGAGATCAAGAGAATTATTGAGGACACCATCAGGGGAGACTACAAAAAGTATGAAAAAGACCTATCGAGCATTATGAATACTCTAAAGGAAACATCCAAAATACACAAGTATACGAACTTTAAGGCCTTGCTTGATGCGTCCTTTGAGAAGGTAGACCTACTAGAATATCCAAGTCTTAAATATTTGTGGTTTAGCATAGTTCATTGTGTTTATAAGTATGCCAAAGATAGGGTCAACAGAGCGATCAGTAGCTTCATGCTTGTGAAAAGACCTGTTGGGTAGTTGGTGCCGTTATGCTTCATGAGGTAGCACTACACTATATCCTCGGAAAATTCATGCTGGAGGGGGAATGCTACTCGCTAGGGGGCAAGATATATTACTATGTACATCTGGATCTGATACCCACGAAGCTTATTACGGATCTTGATGATCTGGTGGACATGCTTTCAAGATATATTAAAAAGAAACACCCCAATGTCAAAATTAGGATGATGGGGATGAGATTACAGATTGAGATGAGGATGAATAATAACATTCCTGAGGAAAAGTTGGATGGTCCCCGATGCTTCCACATTTTCGGGGATATCCTAAAGGACATTTTTATAGCACTATTAGAGAGACTTTATTTAGTTGATGATGTTGAAAAGGAATTTTGTAGAAATATGATTGATAGAGTAATACGTTTTTTCGGTGGTTTACGTGCCAGCAGAAAATGAATATGATATCGAAGACATCTGCAGGATTATTAGTAGAATACAATTGGATCGGATGATAATGTATCTCAAAATCATCGTTGGGATTTTTGTAGACGAGGATATGTCATCATACAACGTTTTTGGCCTAGGGCAACATCCCATAGGCTTGATAGAGGAACTTAAGAAACTAGTAAAGACATATGAGGTGGCAAAAAAGGAGATAGAGCTAATAAAGGAGAGATGTAGGGAATACAAGAAGACTGCTTTCATTTCGTTCAGGAAAAAAAAGAAGCTAAAGCAGAGCATCATGAGACAGATCAATAACTTCAGGGAATTCCTGAGTGACCAATTTGTCCCACTGTATGAGAAGATATTTACTCTGGTGTTCGAGGTTAGTAGAATATTTATTCATAACATCAAAGAAATAGATATCGATACACTCTTCAGGGGGATACCCCTTTATGATGATAAGAAAGAAGACATTAGGAAACTAATGACTGGCCGCTCACCCGTTTCATTTCTGGTCAGGAGGATTTTTAATTATAGGGAATATTTTGGAGACCTGGGAATGATTCCAGACGCCATATCAACAATTACTAACCACATTAGAGATATTTCCGAAATGGTAGCTAGATTGAATGTGGGCATAAAGAGGCTTATTAATAGACAATTCTATAATATAAGCCTCCAGTGTGATATCGGAAAAATGAAGTTACCAAGGAAAACAGCCGCATATATTATCTCCAAGAAGATACTGGATGTATATTCTAAGGTGAACGAATCCTTTACCAACTACCAGAATAATCTTTATAAATATATGAGGAAGCTCGTTTCCTATAACCTACTCACAGAAAAACAATCCGAGGAACTAAAATTACTGTCCCAGAATATCCCGATAAGTGGATGGAATAAAACAGTGGATAGAGTATTGACAGAAATGAAGGATCTTCTCAGGACAATCATATGCTCAAATCATCGTTCAGCCTTACTAAGAAACTTTATGGGCAGATATGGTATAAGTAAGCCTAGTATGTATAATTTCTATGTCCTAGTTTCGAAGATTGAGGACGACATAATGCGATCTATGTATAATACGTACAACAAGCTTTACGGTGCAATAAAGGAATTGACAGATAGAGTAATCACAATTATAGAGAAGAGAAAGAGATACGCACGACAGGTCATAAATATTATGAAAGATTTCCTCTATTTGTTTCTGAAAATCCTGTTTCTATCCAATGCCGAAGAACAAAAAATTGTTAAGACAATAAATCTCATCGAGAAGACATGTAGCAATTTAGAATCACTACTAAATATGCTTGACCCATCGATAACCAGCCTACGTTCCCTGATCATTAGGAGAATACATAATATTCTTAGTCCAATAGGCGCTAAAGTGGATGAGCTAGCATTTATAACGGATAGTGTTTCAAGAATAGTACAGCTTCTAGAAGGAGCAAAGAAACTCGGAGACTATGGCAAACTAATGGGTATCTTAGAAAGACTGAATATGGAGATAATAGGTTTCCTGAATCTAATAAGACCCTTAGAGTTATTATCCAATACATTCAGGAAATTTTATGCCTCAAAGCAGAAGTATGGTGTCCTTGTCCCAGCAGTAGCAAAATTCATCAGAAGAAAGATAGGGGAAGTACGTGACTTTGAGCAGTTAAGAGAGCTTGCGGGAATAATATCAGTATATTTGTCACGGGTGGATGCAATATATTCAGAGCTTACAAACCCACTATTGGGGTCATTCCATAGAGACATAGTCTTTGAAGCATTAGCGAGAGAGAAAACAATACCCAAAGAATATTTGGAGAATAAGGAGATCGAAAAATTGCTTCTCCTGACATTTCTATATGTTAGGGACGACCTACTAAACTACATTGTTGATTTCATAGAACAAAAAATCCTTGTCAAGGCAGATGCGGTTGATCTCTATGGATGGGACATGACTGGGGATATGTCAGAAGCCGTGACACTACTTTTTTATGGGAAGGGGCATAAGAACATAGCACTCCTCTCCAATAATTATCCTCCCCTCTTCGTAGAGATCAAGAAAATATCACAACTAAAACCCGATACCATTAGAAGCCTGCTAAAGTTCATGGATTTAGAGAAATACTCGGACGAAATATTATCAACCATAAGAAATATAGCAAGACAGTACAGCGAGAAAGAAGAAAAAGAGGGCTCTCATAATACTGTCCCCAGCAAATAGCTACTCAGAAAACGATTGAGGTTTGTTATCCAACAAACCCATGAATTCCACTAGAGATCATTCCTCCCCTATTATTCTTGGAAGCTTCTCTTTCAGTTCTTTATATATATCTGTTTTTCTAAGGGATGCTGGATTTCCTATGGATTCTTCTAGGTTTCCATCGTATGGTATTTCACATATTAGTTTTGTGTCGACTTTCTCTGCAAGTTTTCTTACGATGTTTGATTCGTATGTTTTCATGTTTTCTATTATACCCATTATTCTATATTTTTGTTCCCTGAGGAATAATAATAGTCTCGCTACTGTCTGTAGTGCGAGTTTTGATGGTGTTGTTATTACTATGTGTTCTGTGTTTGGGATGTATCTGAGTATGTCTAGGAATGGATCACTCATCCCTGGGGGCATATCTATTACTAGAAAGTCTAGGTCTCCCCAATTTATTATTGATAGGAACTCCGTTATTGCGTTAGATATATCCCTCCCCCTAAGAGGAACATAGTTGTCTTGGACAAATGGGTATATTGATGCAAACTCTATGCCCTCATGGATATGGGGTCTTATTCCATGCTCCTCATGATACTGGAACTTCCCTATGCCAAGTATTATGTGGCATGCTGGCCCATGGAAGTCTAGGTCTAGGAGGCCAACTCTATAGCCAGCATCTTTGAGAACTAGGGATAATATTGATGCTATTGTGGACTTCCCCACACCCCCCTTGCCTGAGACCATACTTAGGACTCTACGTACATTCTGTATCCTCTTCGCTATACCATAAATCCTCGCGTCAATCATTTCTTCTTCACCCTTATGGATGCGACATATACCCCCCTACCCCTCGTTATTTCGAAATCATGTCTACCGCATTTGGGGCAGGAGACAAATACATGTACCAGCTCCGGTATGAAATGTACGGACTCTATCTCATGCTCACTCATCTCCTCCTCAAGATCCCTTATACACCACTCATAGCCACAGACATTACATCTAAAACATGGCTCCTCATGAATGAGGTTTATTTTTGCAGCCTCAGCAATCGTCCCCTCCTTTAGGGATTCAAGAGCACTCCTGAATATTTCTAGGTCTATTGTCTGTAACTCCCCAACCACAATATTTATCTCTAAAACCCCCTCAGCATTTTCCCTCCTTGCGACATCCAAAGCGGCACTAATCACGGCCTCAGCCAACGCCCACTCATGCAAACTACTCACCAAAAATAGAGCAGGCTTAAGACAAAATAACTCTAGGTATATTCCCTACCGAGACGGCTACCATTAAAAACATACACTATAATATCTCGGAGTAGTGGGAGTACTCCTCCCCTAGCGTTGTTCTTTCTCCATGCCCAGGATATACGACGAAATCCCTTGTAAGGAGACTAAAAATCTTTCTTAGGGAATCGAATAGTACATTTACATCCCCACTCGGGAGATCCGTCCTTCCGAGGGCACCCCTGAAGATCGTATCGCCTGTAAACACAATCTTGTTTGAATAGTTTAGGATACAAATACTACCCGGAGTATGTCCAGGGGTATGTAGTATTCTCCATTTTGTGTCCCCAACGAGAATAATATCTCCCTCCTCCACAAACTTGTCTGGTTCTGGAATGCCATATATGTACATGTGTGTCATGTACGACTTCATTATTTCGACATCATTCTTGTGTATCCAGAATTCTGATCCTAATTTTTCTTTGAGTACTGGAGCCGCTAGGACGTGGTCGAAATGTCCGTGGGTGGCGACTATTGCCTTTACCTTTGTTTTCTTTGCAATGGATATTATCTTTGCTGGGTCTCCACCGGGATCTATGATTAGTGATTCATCATTCGATATTATTATGTAGCAATTTGTCCTTAGTGGCCCCACTGTGACGTGTTTTATTTCTAGTCCCAACGAGTTTCACCTCTTCGTGATTAGATGCTGTACCTTAGGATATATTAGTCTGCGTTTGTGCTCTGTGTTTTTGATCATTCCTAATACGTGCTGAACATCTCTCTCAGATATCCCATCTATTTCGGTGAGTCTACTGGCTGGGATTCCCAACTCATACATCGCGAAGAGAATTATGTCTATGGTCTCGTAGCTGAGTCCTAGTTCTCCCTCCGCTGTATGTCCCCTCCATAGGCCTGGGCTTGACGGTTTATCCGTTATTTCCTGTGGCACACCAATATTTTTCGCTAGTATACGGACCTGTGTTTTGTATAGATCCATTATTGGGAAGAAGTCTGCGGCGGCATCTCCCCATTTTGTGAAGTACCCTATTAGCCTCTCGCTCTTGTCGCTAGTCCCTGCGACTATTCCGCCCATACTATTTGCGAACGCATAGAGGGTTATCATCCTCATCCTTGCTATTATATTTCCATAGGTCTTCGTGTTTATCTCTATGTATGGTGCCAACCTGTGTTTTACTAGGGAACACATATCAGCCATCTCCACCGTTACGTATTCTACATCAAACTTATCCACTAACATGTATGCATCCTCCAGATCCTTGGGGGATGTTATCCCGTGGTGTGGCATTATTAATACCAACACATTTTTCTTTCCCACGGAATCCACAGCAAGTTTTAGTGTTGTTGCCGAGTCCACACCCCCTGATAACCCAACAAATATCCTCCTCGCACGCGATTCACGAAATACTTCTCTTATGAAGTTTCCTATTTCACTGCTAACGGACTTTCTGTCAAAGGACAGCATCATCTTCCTTATTTCATCTGTACTTTCTGGCTTCACTACTTTCCACCACATATATTCTTGACAGTACCTAGTATTTCCCTATAGATGCTTATTATGGTGTTTGTCTTCTCGGAGATGTTCTTTATGTCTGTTATTGTGATTGATACACCCCTGTATAGTAGGGATTCCCTTATTGCGACGAGTTCCCCCACAATACCCTCGAAATCACTACTCAGTATACCCGCATCAATGAGTGTTGTGAGACTCTCCCTATAGTCCTTTGGTATTCCGAGATTTTTCTTTACAATGATATAGTTCGAGAATGTAAGTATTGCCTGTATTATCGCTATAAAGCAGTACTTGAATGCTGCCAGTATCTCCTTATGGGACATTATCATCTCTGGGGACATGTCAGATATTTCCTTAATAACACCTAATACTTCCTCTATATTGTTTGATATCGCATCTATCGCCTCCCTATCAAGGATAAAACTCATCTGTTTCCACCGATTTTTTCCTTAACTTTTCTCAGAAACTTTTCTCTATCCACAATATATCTTTCATGTGTCCCCTCCCCTATGAGTTCATCTCTCCAGAATGCCTTTACCTCGAAGACAAGCTTTCTTCCCTCCTGCTTTAATAGTCTTGATATTACCCTTATCCTTGCTCCCTTTGGTGCTGGTCTAAGGTGTCTCACATCCACATGTGTACCAACTGTCGTGAGGTTCTCCGGTAGCTCCCCTTCCACGGATAACCTAGCCGTATTCTCCATGAATAGAATCATCGCAGGGGTGGACAAAACCTCAACATCCCCTGAACCAAGAAACTTTGCGGTATGTTGATCCTCAACAATATATTCATGCTCGAACTCTACGTGCCCCCCTATTCTAGGTACCTCCATCATGAACACCCCTAACAATGATACCTTTACTTAAAAATAAACTGGATGTATTTTTCCATCCTAAAGATGTATCCAGACCGCCCCACTCACCACTGGATATATCGCTATAAAGTACACTACTGATGAGACTACAAGAAATATGCTGAGTGGTGCCTCAAATGTTTTGTCCAACTTATCTAGGATATATGCCATTACGATGTACATTGGGGGGAGTATATGGTGCATGTAGAAGATATAGCTTGGCCTCCCCTCCTTGAATAATAACCACACGATTTCCCTTACCTCGTCCAGAAAAACATTTGTTCCTGGCTTATAATACCAGTAAAACCAATGCGCGAGTGCTGACGGCATATATGCCAACCAGATAAGTATGCCCCAGAGTAGGGGGTAGAGTATTGGAAGTAGGAAGTTCTCTACCCCCTTGAGGCGGCCTATGAAGCCACCACCAATCTCGAATCTACGTGATATCCATGCTACAAGCCATATTACCGCATATACAGCATTCAAAACTATGAGTAATATTAGGCCAAACATCCATGTTACTGGATTTCCAAGGAGGATAACCACCATGTAGAGTGCCCCACCAAAGGCACAATAGCCCCTTATGGGTTTCCAGCCAAGTAGCCAATCCCAAGGATGGGACTCTATCTGCGGTTGTGTTGCTGGAAGCCTAGAATACACAGTAAACATGAAGTTTACTATCAGTAGAACCCAGAGCGGAAACATTATCCTGAGCAGTATCTGGATTACCAGCATTCTCGCAACAATACTACTGGGTAGGCCACCCACCATAGATAGCAAGTATAGGGGGAGATACGACATAAAGAGGGTCGCTACTGGTAGGAGAACGAGTGATGATGCTAGATGTATTGTTTTATGCCTTACGGCTGGCACTGGCACTAATAGGAGAGCAACAAAGAGGGGTACGATTGCTTGAACTTTACATGATAATGCCAACCCAAATACCAATCCAGATAGATATAACCACCTAATATTATGTTTCTTATCAAGCATATATTTCATCAGTATCGCCACAGCGAGTGTTGTAAGACCCAGTGCTGGACCATCCAGCATCGCGAGCCTAGATAACTCGTAGAAAAGTGGATCAAACATCAATAGTGTTGTTGCTATGATTGCTATTCTCTCCGAACCAGAAATCTTACTAGCAATATAGTAAGTACTTGGTATGGCTAGTGCTGATACCACTATTATTGGTACCCGCCAACCCAAAGAGTTGTCCCCAAGGAGTAGGATACCAATAGCTATCATGTATTTGACTAATGGGGGGTGTTCGGGTCGGGGGTCATAGTGATGCTTTATTATTGTCCTAGCGGCATTGACATAGTGGGCCTCATCAAAAACTATATGGCGGGGTAGATACACCCTCAAGAATA
Source organism: uncultured Nitrososphaerota archaeon (assembly GCA_964628995.1). Classification (GTDB taxonomy): domain Archaea; phylum Asgardarchaeota; class Njordarchaeia; order Njordarchaeales; family Panguiarchaeaceae; genus Panguiarchaeum. Next base: position 14,419 of record CAZVPA010000037.1, read on the forward strand.
GCAATAATAATGCTGAAACATATAATGCGACATATTTTAGGCATCTTAGCGTGACTCTCTCCCTCAGATACTTCACTTTACTCCAGAGTCTTTTAAGCGATCCCATTATGCGTGACAATGTGTTGAGCGAGGAGGCCACATACTTTCTAGCAACTTCACTTCTGATCGAAAACAAAAGTCTTGATCTCGGTGTTTTTTCCTCACCCAAAAATATGAGTATTAGGAAATAGAAGGCCACCAACAATAATATCTTATATGCTATGATCCCCCAGATCCCCATATTTTGGCCGAGAACAAAAGCCACATCAACTAGCAACATTATGGGTACTGGTATCCCAGAGAGCATAGCAAGCATTATTAGGGGTATGTGTATGGAGATAAAAGCAATGCTCTGAAGGTCACCAAGCAAGAACTCCAACAACATCATCTGGGAGAGAAGAGTGAATATATAGGCCTTATCTCTATCTACTCCCCTTGCATCCGATGCCATATATCCAGCAACAAAACCCAGTATGGCGGTTATTACTAGGAAAATAAACCCATCCTCGGGAAAGAATAACCTATAGGTATTCAGAGTATTCTCCATAAACATTACATAGCCAGGATTCCTCGCACCAAACATCAGGAATGAGACAACAATGATATATACATAGTAGTGGACAAGATAGAAGAGCACTATGGGGGGTATAAGAATAAGAATCAATGAGCGGTACTGCCTCTCCGACAACACGACCATTGTGGGTAGGAATAATATATAGAACCAATTCATGGCCACAGCTACACCATAGAATAGAGATCCCGCCCCATACCTCCGAGAGATAAACAGGACTATAGAGATCAACATAAATACCGTGGGCAAGATCGCTGGGTCTGCTAAGAGCAGGACCAACGATGGGAACACAAAAATAAATACCCTCCCAACCCCAAAGTCGGAGGTATTTCTCTCGACAACAAATAGTGAGGACATCACGACCAAAGTAAGTAAAACCCCAAGCACAACAACATTCCTGACATTCACCAATAATACATAGATAAACATGAAGTACTGTGGTGTGAATGGAGGGCCATAGCAATAGTAGAGAGCATGACTCCTATCCACACCCCCCATTAGTGATTCCCAGTCACTAATATTTATGGCAACCGTAGCCACACTAGTTAGGAGTACGAATGCTACCACTAAATACTCTAGGACCCCCACAAACCTATATTTCATCAATACCACCAAACAACACATTAGGAATTCAGATAAAAACTTTGAGGATCAGAAAACCACTAGCGATCCCACAGAGCGACAAGTAAGTCAGTGTATAATCCAACTGGTTGATACCCAAAGTCATATTGATGAGTCATTTAGATACTCTAAATAGCCCACGATGAACCGAAACATTTATAAAGATAATATTTTATGTATATACATTATGGGACAAATCTTAACACCATTGTTAACAGGGGGTGTATGCGATGGCGACACTATTGAGGCAAGAGGAAAAAAAGGACATTGAGGGGGTACCGAAGGACATACTATTCGAGAAAATAGAGAAGGAACCAATAGCACATGCAAAGTATGGTTATTGTCCGTCCTGTAGGGTAGCTCTTGAGTATAATTCAGATACTGACGAGATATACTGCCCCGTATGTGGCGTCGTGTATGATGACTTCGTAGAACCACATGCCGAGGTAAAGTATGCCAAACCAGAACCAGAGGAGGAGGACATCCAGATTCACAGAAGACTGAGACCACAGGATATATATTCGATAGACAGCAACATCCGCAGGAGACACCTTGATGACGCAACAATGATGATCAAGAGGGCAGCCAAGGCCCTCGGTTTTTCGGAGGATCATCCAATAGTAAAGACAGCCGTGGATATTCTCGCGAGATACATAAAGCACCAGAAGACAAGAAGTGACAGCCTTGAGGTCTCGGCCTATGCCGCTCTACTTATAGCCGCAAGAATTAATGGGTATGCGATAGTTGAGGAGAGTCTCCTAAGGACACTAAACAAATATCCCTCAGACAAGATCAGGAGAATAGCAAAACAAATAAGGTCTAAGAGAAGAAATATCGCGGAAACACTCAAAATAAGCACAACAACATCCGTCATTATGAATAAGGAACAACCAATAAAACTACTTGAGATATATAGATCCAAAATGAGTACTGTGGAGATTCTGCGTGACTATGAGGGAGCAATAATCAAGAAGGCATACGAAATATGGAAGAAGGCTAAGCACGACCTAGAAAAACTAAACAAAACAGCAAAGACAATCGCCACAGCACTAACATATGTAGCCGCAATTCTAGTACTACCCGAGACACGCAGAGTAAAACTAAGACAGTTCGACATATCCGACATATTCCACACAACCCCAATAACAATACGTGAAGTCCTACCAACCCTCATGAAGTACCTAACAAAGAAAGAACAGGAACTCGTCAAGAAATGTATGAGACGCGGACGCAGATCCCTCAAAAAGAAAACGGACTAAACCAGCACAACAAAAATATCCCTCACTTTCTAATTCAATATCCGACCCTTTTGAAGCAAGAGACATAGATATTCTAGCAGAGAATTATTACGCTGGAATAGAATCCTCCTAGAAATCCTCTAGACCTCCCTTGTTATCAGTCTACATTCATAAACAACCCCCATATTCGATGGAGCCTTTAAAAAAGGCCAGATGTATTTTGGATTTAGAGGAATATGAGATCAGGTGGAGCTTTATGGTGAAGGTTCTAAAGAAAATTATCATCAGAAAGGCTGATAAATCTATGGAGGTAATGGCGCTCTTCGATACTGGCTCGAGAGGAAGCTACATAAACGATAAGATCGCTGAAAAGCTCGGGTATGAAAAATTCAGGGAGACAAAACTAATACCCCTAGCTGTTGAAGGTAAGTATGCCGAGATGTTGGGGGATATTGCCGTGAGAATAGAAGTTGATGGGTATGAACTCCCTGAAAGAGAACTACTAGGAGTTATCAGAAACCTAGCCGTTGATGTCGTGATAGGGATCAACATCATGGAGAAGTATGGCATCTATATCGGGGATGATGAATTAAAATTCAGGTATAGGCCGCCCTCATCAGCGATCCTCTAGAAGAAAACCAAGGAGCACCCAATCTCAGATAAGAGCCCATAAGGATATGTTGTTTATGTCATCTTTAGGATTGCCCGCTGGATAATATAGTTTAGTTCTCTCAGTGTGTTATGGTACTCGACATTTGCTTGGAGAATCTTTCTTTTTAATCTGAGACACTTCTCCATTACATCAACAGCGCCTCTTAGGTCGAGTTCAGATAATTTTCTAATAACATCTATCATACCTTTAATCCACCTCCCTAGCTCTGCTAATAGATCCTTAGCTAACATCGATGATACACTATACTATGATCTATCGCTAGTTGTCTTCTCGCACGATAATAACCAATTATAGCATCCGCTAACTCAACACAATAACAATTGTCATCCTCTACAATCATAATGTTTTCTGAAACCCTCCTCTCAAGTGCTTGGCAGAAATTATAGCCGTAGTCAACTGTTGCCGTTTTCACAGACATTCATAGACAAACATATACAAACAAAACACAACAATCCACAATCACCGCTACATTTGTATATGTAAAACCCCATGGCCAGCATCAACACCCCCATCCACAATCCCCAGTCGGCCTCCCCAAAAGATTATGGAAAAATCCTAGTATTTAAACCCTAGTAATAGTTACCACCCACATAACCAGAACAAACTACTCTGTATCGCTTCGCGATATGAATATACCCCGTAAAAAATATTGC
>CAZVPA010000038.1:0-17714 GCA_964628995.1 uncultured Nitrososphaerota archaeon
GATGCTTGCAATACTAACATGGCTGAGAGCATACATAAAGTATGGCAGGAAAAAAGAGGGAAAAGAAAAACAGGGAGGATAATGGGGTATTCGAATCCTTCATTGAGGGCGTCCTAGTTGGACTCTTTAAATTAACAATTCAAGTAGCTCTATTTTTTATGGGTGGTAATCCATAACATCATAAAGAGGAGCCGCGATCGTAGGCTTAAGGCCGATGAGTCAATTTTTCTATACTTAGATCCTTCTGGTTTTTTCCTAAACTTATTACAATAAGAAAGTCTTTTATTGGATATATTCTGGTTGGTGGTCTATATGTGTATACCAAAGATCACCGCTAGGAGGTCCATACGTAAGTATAGGGGTACTGATGTCCCCCTAGATGTCCTGTTAAGACTTATTGATATTGCTAGGTGGGCTCCCAGCAGTAAGAATAGACAACCATGGGAGTTCATAGTGACCAAAGACGAGGAAAAAATATCCAGAATAGCAAAAATCAAGGGAGAAGACTGGATCGCGAATGCCCCTGCAGTCATACTGGCTATCTCTGATCCAAAGAAGAGCCCTATATATCATATGTCAGATACAGCAATGGCTGTTCATAATATCTCCCTAGCGGCACTGGATTATGGCTTGGGGACATGCTGGATCGGGATATATGAGAATAGGGAAGTCAAGAAGATGTTTAATATTCCAGAGGATAAAGTTCTTATTGGTGCACTTGCCGTCGGATACCCCGACGAGAAACCCGAGAAGCGGCCTAGGAGGCCTGTTGAGGAAATAGTGCACATTGACGAGTATGGTGCTAGAATAAGATAGGCTTTTTCTCCTGGATGTTCAGTATGCCTAGGAGATGTAGGTATTGTGGTAAACCAGCGATCATACACCTAAGATACGCAAACCTTAGCCTATGTGAGGAACATTTCAAGCAGTACTATGAGAATAGGATAAGGAAAATTCTGGAAAAACATAAGGTTCGTGGCGACATACTCGTTGCTGTTTCTGGGGGCAAGGACTCAATGTCTTTACTCTACGCATTGAAGAGACTATCCCTTATGATGGATATAAACCCATACGCATTCCACATAAATCTTGGTATTGGAGAATACTCTGAGATGTCCGAAAGCATTGTCCGCAGTTTTTCTAGAGATATACGTATTACATTAATTCTTTATAACATTAAGGAGGAACTCGGTTTCACTATACCAGAGATCGTGATGAGTACTAAGAGACCTCCATGTGCTGTATGTGGGATAATTAAGAGGTGGATCATCAATAAGGTTGCATATGAGTCTGGCTTTGAGTATGTTGCCACGGGCCATAATATTGATGATGCATCAACATACTTCCTTAAGGCACTAATGACACAGGATATATATAGCATTCTTAGGGGCCAACATGAGTTTCTACAACCAAAAATGGAGGTAAGGCTTGTTGGGAGGATAAGACCGCAGTTCTATCTCTCCGAAAGGGAGAACATGCTCTATGCCCAGCTAAATAACATTCCGGTTGTTGAGAGGCCATGCCCATATAGTGCTAGTGCACCAATACATAGGTATAAGGCGGCATGGGATACACTTCTTGACATAAACCCAATCTCTCAGATCAACCTAACTAGGACACTGCTGAGGCTCGGAAGAATGATTAATATTAAGGAACCAGAACTGAGAGCATGCAAGATCTGTGGCTACCCAACGGAGAGTAGGGATTCGATATGCGCGTTCTGTAGGCTCCTCCGGAAAACAACAACCAACAGGTAGTCCCCATAAAGCGGTATAAAAACCATCACGCTAAGTAGTATTCGTTGTCAATGCACTTTCTCCTTATAAATCAAATTTTGTCTTTTCCTTTGGCGTTAAGAATGACTGTCGCCCTATTCCTGGGGTGCGCAATAGCGGATTTGGTTCCGCCACTTAGGGATCTGTTGCTTCTTCTCCTGTCGAGTTTATATGATCATGTTGAAGTTATTGGCAGAGGTAAATGTTGTGGTATGCCGTTCCTCATGACTGGAAAGCTTGGTGAGGCATTAGTTCAGGCAGCAAAAATAGCATCGATACTTAATGCCTATACTCTCGTGGTTACTGGGTGTCCTAGTTGCTATAGGATGCTGGCCTATTTCTATCCAAAACTCTTCAATATAAAGATAAAGCCAACAGTAAAGCATGTAGTACAGGTTCTGGCGGATGCCATATCGAATGGTATGATAGAGCTAACTAGGAGTGTAAATATGGTGGTTACATATCATGATTCATGTGAGTTAGCCAGGCACATGGACATAATCGAGGAACCGAGAAAAATCCTGAGGAGTATTCCTGGCCTAAAATTTGTTGAGTTGGAGAGGCATGGAAAACTTAGTACATGCTGTGGTGGGGGAGGCATGATGAGGCTTATGTATCCAAAAATATCCCAAGAAATAGCGATAAAGAAAATAATCGACGAGGTCCTACCACTTGGGGTATCAGCGGTAGTGACATCATGCCCCTTCTGCTACCTCGTACTTAAGGATGCTATAGATAGCATTAAAAACAACAATGGACTAAGAGTTATGGATATTGTTGAGCTCGTATTGACTGCGATGGGTGTGGAGAAATAGACCTAGAGAAGAACATATTGGCCTATAAGAAGACACTATATAAAGTAGCAAAGGACAGGTTTATTCGTGGCGCCATAGATAGGACTGTCGTAAACTATAGGATAAATAGAAAAGAAGTATTCTCGATGTTCCCAGGGATCGAGGAGAAAGCCCAAAAACTAAGGAGGATTAGGGAGGAAGTGCTGGAAGATCTATCCTACTATGTTGATATGGCGGGGAGGATGATTGAGAGGCATGGTGGCTATGTGTACTACGCTAAGGACGGGAGAGAGGCTAGGAGGATAATAGGGGATATATGTGATGGCAGGATGGTTGTGAAGTCAAAATCCCTAACGACCGAGGAGATAAAGCTGAATGAGTACTTGGAGAAGAGGGGGTGTGAGGTGTGGGAGACGGATCTTGGGGAGTTCATAGTCCAGCTTGCGAAGTCTAGGCCTATGCACTATGTTACTCCCTCCATACATATCCCCATAGATAGAGTCGCCAAGCTTTTCTCGGAGCTTGCTGGGAGGGGCATGCCTCTCGATGTTAACGAACTCGTGAGGTTTGCTAGGGAGTTTTTGAGGGATAAATTCTTCAGGGCTGATGTCGGGATTACTGGAGCGAATGTTGTTGTTGCTGAGACTGGAAGCATATTCCTCGTGGAGAATGAGGGTAATATAAGGTTCGTGAGTAATTCGCCTCCAGTCCACGTTGTCGTTGCGGGGATTGAGAAGATCGTGCCTAAGCTTGAACATGGCATTATGTATGTTGATGTCCTAGCAAAGTATGCCGGCTATATTGCCCCAGGTTATGTATCCATAATATCAGGAGTAAGCAAGACGGGGGATATAGAGAAGATTGTTGTTAGGGGAGCCCATGGGCCAAAAGAACTACATGTTGTATTCCTAGATAACGGTAGGAGTAGGATGCTCAATGATGAGGATTTCAAGGAGGCATTACTATGTATGAGGTGTGGGTCATGTCTCTATGAGTGCCCAGTCTATGAGATAGTATGTGGGTACTTTGGCGACTACTATTTTGGAGGCATTGGTACGATATATATGGCGTTCATAGACAATATAGAAAAGGTTGTCCCGATGGCATATACATGCATGATGTGTGGGCGGTGTAGGGAGGTGTGCCCAATGAAGATAGACATACCAACAATGATGCTGAAGTTGCGGAAGAGGATTGCTGACAGGGGGCTTATCCCTAGAAAATTATTGGAGGCTGTTGAGAGAACAAAGAAGTATGGGTCGCCCTACGCTAGTTCCTGATGCCCACTAGAGCGAGTAGTAGCCACACATCTTGTCCTTCCTTTTCTCACAGACAAAACATATTTCGTGTTGTCTCTTTCTTAATGCCTTGTGTGCTCTTACTAGTGCATCAACATATCTTCTATCCTCAAGCACGACCGCTATTTCTCCTAGTCCTTTCATGCCTGTGAGTGTAAGATTGGCACTTCCAACGATCGCTATTCCATCAATAATTATTACTTTCATGTGCATATGCCAACAGAAAAATATCTTTACTCCAGCTATAGCTAATTCGTCCAGAAGCTCCATATATGATCTCCTCTTCTCTTCACTTCTGAAATTCAGGTTGTTTGGATCCTTAAGTATCAGGCATACCTCCACACCACTCCTTGCCTTGGCCTTGAGTATATCGATAAGACCAACATATATCTTTCTATCCCCAACATGTATGGTGCCTATATGCCCCACCGTCTGGGACATGATATATATCCTCTTCTCAGCATTCCTCATTAGTCGCGCCACAATATCGCCAATGACAGGTCCATAAAATATAAGCACATCAGACATATAGTACGCCTCTATGCTCCATATAGATTATAAGATCACGATTTATTTACTAAATTTCTCCATAAAAATCTCTATGTAGACCAATCTTTGCGTAATGAGATATATAGATTATTAGCTAAAGTTTACTTTAGGTATCTTTTTACTAATCTTAATTGTTCTATATTTTTAATGTTTTTGTCTCTTTAATGTACCAGATATGATTGCAATGTATTGGTGCGAAATCTGAAATACCGTGATGTCGATGATCCTGATAGTATCTGGGAGCCCAAGAAAAGGCGGTAACACAGATCTAATTTGCAGTATATTGAAGTCTGAAATAGAGGGCATGGGCGAGGAGACATGCGTGATCCGTATCTATGACTACGAAATTAAACCATGCATCTCCTGTAGGTTGTGCGTAGAGAAAAAAGAGTGTGCAGTCCAGGACGACATGCAGAAGATATATCCATTGCTTCTCCAAGCTGACGGCATAATAATAGTTTCCCCCGTATACTTTAATAGTGTGCCTTCGCAACTCAAAGCATTTATGGATAGGACATGGTGCCTTCGTGGAAAACTGAAGAATAAAATTGGAGGAGTTGTTGTGGTTGGTAGGCGTTATGGGCACTTTGGGGCGATTTCTACTTTAGTCTCATTTATGCTTAAGCATGAGATGATTCTTGGTATGAGGGGAATAACAATTTTTGGCTTTAGAAAATACGATGTAAAAAATGACATCAATGGCCTAAGCGACGCAAAAAGACTTGCGAGGAGAGTTGTTGAACTTGTTCGGATGCTTAGAAAGGCTTTATTATAGCTCTAAATGAGTGGTTACTGACATTTACTCCTTCATTCTGTTCTAAAGAACCTATCATAAAACTATATAATTTGTCCCCCGGATATTTCATACATTTGCGTACTAACAAATAGGAGAGCCCCTATCCGTTGTTTTTCGCTTCCGTCTTTCTTTGCCTCAGTATTGATTCTTAATCTTGTCTCATTCTAAAGCGTTTTGATTTACGAAAAATAATACGTTCAACTAACAGTTCGCAAATGGAATTGCGCTATACCTATATGACTGATTGTTTGTGATGCTGTGTTTTTCCTTTCTAGTGTTCTTGGTGATCAGGCGATCATGACTCTGATTATTGATTCACAAACATAGACACCTAGACATGTAGTGTCGTCAGCCACAAAGGGCATAATCTATCGTTAGGAGATATTCTCGAAGACTTAAGGATCATTACTGTTCCCCTGTGATTTTCTTTAGCAGTTGTTCAACTGGGCTAGCATTAAGATTTAGGCCAAGTTCTTCGGGATGCATACCAAGCGAAAGACCCAGTAGTTGTGTATAGTAGATCACGGGGATTGAGACATCTTTCTTAAAGATCTTCATTATTCTCTTTTGCCTTGTCTCGTATGAGTGTTGGCACAGAGGGCATATTGTTACTAGGGCGTTAAAACCTCTCTTTTTTATCGCCTCAAGTTTCTCCCCTCTCAGAAAATCAGCGTCTCTAGGCCTCACATTTCCAAACAGGATCATGCAACAGTCCATCTTTTCTGGATAGTATGGTGCTTTGCCCCCTAGTAGTTCGATGTATCTCTCAAGCACTGTTGGGTTCTCTGGATCATCAATAGCAAAGTCATAGGGGCGTAGGACATGACAACCATAGTGGACAGCGAATTTCAGTCCATCAAGCTTGATCTTTATGTTTTTCTTTATTTTTTCCTCACCAATTTCCTCAGCAATGACGGTCATTATGTGTTTTATCTTAGCTACACCCCTAAATTCCAATCCCTCCTCGGATAGGATCTCATTCACGGCATTTCTTTTTTCTTCATCTTCCATTAGTATTTTCTTCGCCTTGTTTAGGGAGAGATAGCAGCCATTACATAGTGTTAATATGTCGGCATTCTCTTTCTCGGCGATCGCTATGACCCTCGCAGCCATTGTTAGCCATGTCATAATATTGACACACTTCATGGGTTCGCCACAACAATGGAACTCTGGAAAGTCCCTGTACTTCACACCAAAGAAATCGAGTATCTTTTTGGCTGAGATCTCATATTGGTATTGTTCTGAGACAATCATACATCCTGGGTATAGGAGATACACTATGCATCACCCGAGCTCTATTGGGAAGTCAGATCTCCTGAATATTTCCTCTATTTTTTCCCTACCCGTGGCCTTATATATTGTGATCCCCAGATCGCTACGCTTGACGAGTTTCTTCTCCCTCGTAACAACCCCCATTTCTGGGAGTATTTTTGATTCTCTAATAATATTCTGGGCCATCCTGACCCATGCCTTATGCGTCTTTTCGTTCCGTGAGGCAATATTCCTCAGAGCAATAATTATATCTGCCGGAGCCACTCTCATGGGGCATCTTTCAGTACATGTGAAGCATTGAGTGCAATACCATATGAGTTCGGAATCAACCAAGTCATCGATGAGTCCAAAATAGGCCATCCTAACAATCCTATTGGGCCTATATTCATCAATTATTTTCGCGACAGGACATCCCGATACACACTTATTACACCTGAAACATAACTCGGGCTCGATCCAACCTATTATTTTTTTGAGTTGACTCATACCATCATCCAACAATCTCACCTCTAAGCCCACTCATAACCTGAAAAACAATATGGTCTGGTGCCACATTAGGTATTCTTATAGCCCCAACAGGACACGCAGAGACACAGACCCCACACCCCCTACAGTTCCCCTCATCGACTTTCGCTTTTTTCGTACCGTCAGTATCTAAAATGCTTATGGCATTGTATGGGCAGACGTAGCTACAAATTCCACAACCAGAACATATGTCTTCATCGATACGTGCGATGAAGGGTTCAAGCGTTATTGTGTCCCTGGACAAAAAACTCATTATTTGTGCTACGGCCTCTCCAGCTTGGGCTACGGTATCGGGTATGTCCTTTGGTCCTTGGGCGACACCAGCCACATATACTCCTGGTATTGGTGTAGAACATGGATCAAGCTTCGGGTGCTTCTCGAGGATAAATCCATCGGGGCTTCTGGGGATCTTTAGTATTCTTGAGATCTCCTCATGGGTTTTTCCTCCCACGTACCCAGTCGGCAGAACTACTAAGTCTGCTCTTAGCCTTAATACTCTATCTAGTATTGCATCATAGACATCCATAATTAGTGTCCCATCGGAATCCTCCTTTATTTCTGACGGTACACCAGCGATGAACTTTATACCTTCCTCCCTAGCCCTCTTATAGAACTCCTCATAGCCCTTGCCGAACGCCCTTATGTCTATACCACATATATATATTTCTACGTTCCCCAATTTCTCCTTGGCTAATATAGCATGCTTTATCGACTCCATACAACCAATTCTACAGCAGTACTCGTTATATCTTGTATTTCTGAAGCCTACACATTGGATAAAGACTATCGTGTTTGGCTTCTTACCACTACCTGGGCAGACCAGCTCCCCGCCTGTTGGACCAGCAACATTGGTCAGTACCTCAAACTGTATACCAGTAATAACATTCTTAAATCTCCCAAAGCCATATTCTACTACCTTGCTAGCGTCAAAAATCTCTCCACCTATCGCTACAAGGATTGCCCCGACTTTCTCCTGAATTATTTCTTCCCTCATATTGAAGTCTATCGCATCCCTATCACAGGCCTTCATACATAAGCCACATACATCCTTCTTGAGGCGGAGCCTGAGGCATGATTTGGGGTCAATAACGTATGCTGTTGGATATGCTTGGGGGAAGGGAATATATATTGCTTTTCTCTTTCCAAGTCCAAACCACCATTCATTCTCGACACTTACTGGGCAAGCCTCCTCGCACTTCCCGCAGGCTACGCATTTCTCTATGTCCACATATCTGGGCCTTACTAGGATCTTGACTAAGAAATCTCCTATGCTTCCATTAACCTCTATGACCTCAGAGTTTGTTAGTATTCTAACATTTTCGAGTTTTGATACTTCAGATATTTTTGGGGCGAGGATGCATTGGGCACAATCTAGTGTTGGGAATGTCTTGTCAAAGAATAGCATCCTCCCACCAATTGTGGGTGTTTTTTCTACAATTATAGTTTCCATGCCTGCCTTCGCTAGCTCTATTGCTGCATGTATCCCGGCTATTCCCCCACCAATTATAAGTACTCGCTTAGTTACTTTTCTCTCTATGATCTCTAGTGGTTCTAGGAGACTTGCCTTACTCACAGCCATAGCTATTATCCTCTTAGCCTTCTCCGTAGCCTCCGCAGGATCATCATGAACCCAAGAGCATTTCTCACGGATATTCGCCATTTCTAGGAGATATCTATTCAGCCCAGCTTCTTCCACAGTTCTTCTAAAGGTTTCAAGATGCATCGTTGGGGAGCACGCAGCAACAACAACGCGGTTAATACCAAGCTCTCTTATGTCCCTCTTTATGAGTTCCTGGCCAGTAGAAGAACACATATATACATAATCCCTAACAACAACCACATTGGGTAGCTTGGAGACAAAACTAACAACGTCCCTTATGTTTACTGTCCCGGCAATATTTCTTCCACAGTGACAAATATAGACCCCAATTCTGACATTCAAAAACAACACCAAAATCCTACTGATAAAAGCAATATCTGGCTTATATCAACAGGGAATATATATTTGATATGGCACCATTAGGCCAACAAAATTGTAAATCTGTCAGGATCGGCAGCACCACGATGTTTATTGATATTAGCTTCCAGATTCATTCAATCCCATCAAAAATTGTCATGGAGAACCTTGGTGGATATTATCGGCTTATGGATAGCGATTAGGGAGTATGTGGATCAGCGGAGAGATATATTTCCTATTGGGGATGTAGCTGGAACGTCACATAGTACTTAAAAATGTATTTTGGTATAATTATTAGAACCCAAAGAATGGTGATCCAGTATTGTCTAAGAGAGGCTCCGAGAGGAAATATACCACTGTATCAATACCACAGACACTATATGACAAAATCAAGGAGTTCATTAAGGGCACAGGATTTAAATCCGTAAGCGACTTCGTCACGTGGCTCATAAGGGAATTCTTTGTGTCCCTTCGTGAAGAAGAAGAAGCCACAACCGAGGAACATAACAGAATAATAAGATCTCTTAAGGCACTAGGTTATCTCTAAGATATAGTCCTAAACAGAAGACATAACCCCAGAGCCGCCATGGTGACACCTATCAGAACCCTTAGGAACCGTGTTGGTATCTTCCTCGCGAGGAAAGCAGATAGGGTTGCGGAGGCAACTGAACCAACGGTGATATAGATGAGCAATCCTAGCGATATTTTCATCCCATAGATAATATAGCCGATGATCGAGAAAACACATACAATGGATCCAGCCAACGACACAACAGCAATAACCCTCTTGGCGTCAGCACCCAACAATATGGAGAGTGCTATAATAGTAGGCCTATAGTTACCACCAGTTATAGCCTTATTTAGTGACGCCAAAGCCCCTATGGTTATTATCTTCGAAGATGGGACATTCCTAACATATACATGGTTTTCCCAAGCAATCACCACAAGCCCAAGGGAAATAAGCAAGATTACCTCGTAGGAAACTATTATCCTTTCTGGAATAGTCATAGCAATGAATGCTCCAACAAGGCCAGCAAAGCCGCATGTCCCAAGGATTATTCCTTGTTTCATGTCATTAGAATTGAGGGAAAAATCTGCGTTCCTAAGTCTATGGTGCATCATTATCGATGTAAATTCACCAAAAAACTGCGCGATCAAGACCGAAAGAATTGTTTCCCTGGCACCAAATCCAAGCAATATGAGTGCTGGTACGAGTATTGTGCCAAACCCACCCCCAAATGCATAGCCCGCAATACCAGCTAAAAAGCTAATCATTACGAGTATCAGGCCCAGCATTGAGACAACCTATCCTATCCACTTATCTCTAATGAAATTTAATTAAATTTAATTAAATTTAATGGAAGAAGTTAGTTCTTGATCCATCAAGTATTATGTGGGGGTGTCAATATCTTGTTGATATAAGAAATATATATGGGAGAATTAAGAATGCTCCGCATGGATAGTATTACTTCTAGCCGGACTGCTGGTTATATGAAAACTTAATAAGCTATTTATTGTTAGTAACTATGGAGCGTTTTTCATGCTACTGAGGTCTTGTTGTGGTGTATAAGGATGTCTATGAACCCAGAGTTTAGGGGAATGAGGGGGCTTAGTATTAGATCCATACTTGTTGCCTGTGTTGTTTCCCTTTTCGTGGGTTTATCCTCAACATATATCGCGATATTCCTCTCTGGTTTGCCCTGGCCAATAATACTTTCAGTTGTTCTATCATATACTCTTCTTAGTGTCCTAGATAAGGTCTCTAGTAGGCACCACAACGAACATGAGACAAATGTTGCCCAAGCTGGTGGTAGTGTTGGTGGTCTCATAGCCGCTGGTGTTGTATTTACGATCCCCGCATACCTCGTCTTGTCCCAAAACTTCAATTATGACCTATCGCTCCCTCCATTATATGTGATAATGCTAATAAGTGTTGTGGGTGCACTCCTTGGAGTTTCACTCTCTCTCCCAGTTAGGAGAATAACCATAGATGAGGAGGATCTACCGTTTCCCAGTGGGTATGCTGGTGCAGAAGTTCTCCTAGCGGTTGAGGGAAAGGAATATGGAGCAAGACTTGTGCTTTTCTTTGGTGTGTTGGCGGCGGTATTCACGGCGATCAGCAGGGGTATCCTGCGGGTAAGTATACCTCCCTGGGAAATACATATATTCTCCATTGTAATAATCGTACAATTTCTCCCATTGTTGGTAGCGGTTGCTGCTGGATATATTATGGGCCCAAGGGCATCCTTTTCTTGGTTATTCGGAGCGATTATTGGCTGGTTACTCCTAATGCCCATCCTTCAATTGTTTGGATATTCAGAGTTCATACTACCAGTACAGAATCTAGGTATGGGCCTCGTGTTGGGAGCTGGTTTAGGATTTTTATTTTTCAGGGCATTGCCAAGATCCGGAAGAGTCTATAGGGCCTTCCTGAGCCTCAAACCCTCCACACCAGTTATGGGTCTTCCATTGATACTATCCATTGTGAGCTATATAGTACTAGTAGCCATCGGAATAAACCCTCTTGGGGCCTTATTAGGTGTCCTCGGGGCTTGGATCATGAGTACTGTTGCTGGAAAAACAACTGGTGAGACAAATATAGACCCCCTCGAACAGTTTGGGTTGATGGTTGGACTCTTTGCCATGTATTTTCTCTCATTTATTGGTGTTACCATGGATCTAAACCAAGCAATACTTCTTACGTCTTTCGTCTCAATAGCATCAGCACTAGCGGGAGATATAGGGCATGACTTTAAGAGTGCTAAGGTTGTAGGGACACGACCTATAGACATCGTATATTCGGATATGATAGCGTCAATAGTGGGGGGTATTGTGGCGCCCCTAGCCCTCATAATTATCCTGAAAGCATACCCAGAAGTGCTCTCTTTTGGGTATCCCACAGCACTTCAATCAAAACTCGTTGCTACTGCCCTCGCGGGAAAAATATATCCCAAATTCTTCCTTGGTGGACTATTAATGGGTATTCTATTGGAGGGGATCTCGGTACTACTGGAGGAGGAGAAGAAGAAAAAGAGTTTTCCTCTCAGCACCATAGCCCTTGGTGTGGGAGTATTCTTGGGGTTCTCATTGGCGATACTGGTGGCTGTTGGTGGCATACTAAGAATTGTTATATCGAGGAGGGGAAAAGAATATGAGAAAAGAGGCATACTTGCTGTTTCTGGAATAATGGGTGGGGAAGGAATAGTGGGGTTTATCCTGTCTCTCGTCGCTATAATGAATGCTGAGTTTTTACTACCATCAGCAATAATAATTATTGTTTTGTCGTTAATTTCCAGTATTGCCCTATTGATTCGAGACCAAAAGAAATACTGAATGAGGCATCCTGTCCTAATGACCAACTCTGCGGGGGATTGACTTTGTGCTTTGTTAGGGTCTACAGGGGTGTCCCTAGAGAATCTCTTTGGATCCCTCACAGTATTGTTAAGAGCAAGAAGATTGTCATTAAGATCAATATGGTCTCACCCACGAATATTCTCAGTATGACGCCTCCAGACGCTGTCGAGTTTTTGCTCCGGGTTCTACGTGATAAGTATGGCTATGGTGGTGAGGTCATTATTGCTGAGGGTAGTGCTGGGGATACATGGCTTGGGTTTAGGCGTGGTGGTTTTGATAGGATTGCTAAGAGGTATAATGCAGAACTTTTCGATATACATGAGGATGCTTCCTACAGTGTTGAGGTCTTCAACCATAAGCTGGAGATATTCAGGATACCAGTATCTAGACTCCTCGTTGATTCTGATGCTCTGATATCCATCTGTAGGGCCAAGACGCATGATACAGTGGTTGTGACACTCTCCATAAAGAATGTTGCTGTTGGTGGAATAGTGGGTGTTGATAATAGACCAAAGATACATCAGGGCTACAGGGCAATCAATCTGAACATAGCTATCCTTGGCGCTATAATGTTTCCAGACCTCGCCATTGTCGATGGACGTATAGGCATGCAGGGGGACGGGCCTGTCTGGGGATTTGAGAAGACATGGGGATATGTGTTTTCTTCCCATAATGCCTTATGTCTAGACACTGTTGTTGCGAGATCTATGGGTTTTGACCCTACAAATATCGGATATCTATATTACTTATCTCGTCTGGGGTTTGGAGACACAGAGTATATCAAGCTAGACGGATTTACCATAGAAGATATAAAAACAAGTTTCAAACCACATAGGACATACCAGAAGCAGTTAGACTGGAAACTTGATTCAGAGACCGAGAAAACAATACTCAGGCAAGTGGAGAAGATAATATCGCGTTTTCCAAGAGCGAGAAGAGTGGTGGAATATTAGACTAGAGTTTGATTGTTAGAAAGCCCCATAGTGCATATTAGAAGTAATATAACACCAATAGCTATAAATAATAATGCAGAGGCGATCTTAATTCTGTGTTGGGGTATCTTCTCCGAGGCCTTTACTCCCAGTGAGGCTGTTATCGCGGTCACCACAAGGAAAGCCAGTATTGATATTATGAATACTACTATTGGGTTATTGATAATCATTGTGCACATTATTATTGCGAGCTGAGTTTTGTCTCCTAGCTCCAGTAGAAATATTGTTAGGAATCCCCTAACAGCGATATTCTCATGTTCTGGCTCCCTACCTACTAATTCGTGGATTCCTAGGCATAGAAAGAGGATCCCGCTGACAAAGAATATTATTGTTTCTGGTAGGATAAGTCCTAGCGTATATCCTATGAACACGGACACCATGGTTGCTACTACAAGGCCCATGATGCTGGATATAATGGTCTTATAGATATCCTGCGTTTTTATGGCTAATGTCAGGACGCCCAGTTGTGTTTTGTCTCCTAGTTCGGCTAGGAGTACAATTATGAAGACTCCCCAAAGCCCTGTTGACGACAGATCCAATATTCCTCCCCCAATGCTAGATATCATATATAGCCGTTTAAATGAGAAAAAACCTAGATATAAAATGCGATAACAATATTACCAAATTGAGATCAGAGCATGGAGTATTGTGATAAGGGGGAACTATCAACACCATTTTTCTAATCTTCACATAGTTTGTCTAGGGTTACTCTAATATTAGTATGGTCAGTTTTTTGTGTCAATATCAGCCAAAAGCAAAAACTCTCGAGATTTCAGCCCTAGCCCTCTCTTTTTAAGGGTTTTTGGTGATATTGTAAGGGGTGAGGCCTTTGTATCCATTATATACGCTCTATGCTGAGTACTATGATCTTATCTATAGGGGCTACCTAGAAAGGACTGTTCCAAGGCTCATAGATTTCTGTGTTGAAATATTTAAGAGAGATGCTGAGAGGGAAGTCCAGAATGTTCTTGATATAGCGTGTGGGACAGGGGGGCCAACAATAGAACTCGCAACAAGAGGATTTAACGTTACGGGCCTTGATATAAGTGAGAAAATGATACAGATAGCCGCCCAGAAAGCTGAGAGAACGGGAGTGAGGATAAGATTCATCGTGGGGGATATGAGGGATCTCAATTTTGTGGAGGAGTTTGATGCGGTAACATGTTTCTTTACGAGTATTAACTATATTCTTGAGGATGGAGACATGGAAAGAGTGTTTTCGGGGGTATTTAGAAGTCTAAGGAAAGGAGGAGTTTTCATAGCCGACATACCTAACCCATACAGAATGAAGCAGTGGATTGAGGGGATACCCACAATCTGGAGGGTGGATGCTGAGGATGTAAATATCTTGATACTGGACTCAGCAATTATGGATACGGTCTCCGGGATCGTGGATTGGAAGCGAACACTAATCATAAATAAGGGGGGTGATATGAGATTATTTCCAGACTACCACAAGATCCGAATGTATACCCCAAACGAACTAAGAATCTATGCAGCGAATTCTGGGTTCCGGAGAACTAGGATATATGGAGATATGATAATAGCGGATAGGCCTCCCAAAGACGCCAAAAGAATATTCTTTGTAGCCATCAAGTAGTTCTGGGACCAATCACATAAATATTCTGTGGTTCCCCATGGGATACCCAAGGGTATCCGCTTGTCGCAAAGTAGCCATATGAGATCACTCCTAGAATGGATGGATCGTCAGATAGAAAATTTGATTTTTATGGATGTCTCCTCCTGTCTTTTCTGGGCTTCAATATTCCCTGCTCTACCCATCTTATACTTCTCCATCCGTTCCATTACACAAAACCCATGATGATCAACGAATGATTATGAATATACTAAAACATAGCATATTGAGGGTGATGTCTTCGTGATTTCTGCGTGGAGAAGTTAGCTTTATAAATGATTGCGGTTTTGGATTATAATTGTGGGTATGGTATTGGTGTCTTCAGATGGGTGTATTTAGGGTTAGGTTCTGGGTTGCGGACCTAGAGGGGAAAAATTTGGTGGAACTAGAGGGATACGTTGATACGGGAGCCACATACTCGATGGTTCCAGCAGAAATCTTGGAGAGGATAGGGGTAAGGAAGTCAAGGAAGATACGGGTAAAAGGCATATGTTGTGAGAAAATAGTTGATATTGGAGACGCATTATTCAGGATACGGGTCGATGATGAGGTCATAGAGGGAGTATCATCTGTGATTTTCGGCGAGAACCCCAACCTAGTGATATTGGGCTCACATACACTGGAGGCGCTGGGACTCGAGGTGGATCCCATAAACAAAAAACTAAAGAAAGCAGTATACATGGTAATGTACTGATAACTTAGAGGTCTGAAGAATATAACGATGGCGGAGGTTATTCTTCTCAGGTATGGGGGATTTATACCTAATGGTTCTTCCTGAATCTGGCGGCGCATGAGATGCATGGGTCGTAGCTTCTTACTAGTTTCTCGGCGTTTTTCTTTAGTTCCTCGGGGCCAACCCCCCTACCTAGTAGAACTCTTACAAGCTCCTCTACTCTTCTCTCGATGCTTTTCAGGTTTTGGGCGGTTGGAGTAATTATGTTAGCTAGTACTACTTTCCCATTATCATTGATACCATACTCATGGATAAGCAATCCCCTGGGGGCTTCAGTCACGGCGATCCCTGTGTTTTTCTTCCTCTTGGTTCTTGATGATGTCTCTATGTTTTTCTTTCTGGCTAATTTTTCAAGGATATCTTCTGTCTTCTCAATGAAGTATAGTATCTCTAGTGCCTGTGATTGGTTATTGGTGAATATTGAGTAGTCCGGGTATTTGATGCCATATTCGCTACATATATCTTTTGCTAGTCCCTTTAGGGCAGAGTAATTGTTGTTAAGTCTGGCTAATGCACCAACCATAAAGGGCTCGTTATTCTTTAGCAAGAAATGTGGTGCCGTGGAGTATTTCTCGTCGATATATCTAATATAGCCTGGATATACGACAGGATCTATTCTTTCGCCACAAACATCCACAGTGCCGACCAATAGTGGGATATCTCCATCCCCCCTTAGGGATACAAAATTCTTCTCTGTTGGGAAGTCTGGGTAATTAATTTTTAATATCTCCCTAGCAAGTTCCATGGCTGTCTCCTTTATCTTCTTAGTATCTTCCAATAATCTGACGAGATCGATCCGGCTGGGAAGTCTGCTTAAGCCTCCAACAACCGGTGAGATAGGATGGACGGCCCTCCCACCAAGTCTCTCAACAATACTATTGGCCCACTTCTTCACACTCATAACACTACGTATCAGGGGCAGATAATATTTCCTAGCATCACCAATAATAATACTATTAGCACCCAAGTAGTCTGGTATCGTGAAATAGAAGAGATGGATGAGGTGGCTCTGGATATGGCCACCAACAACCATTAGTTCACGCAGGAGCCTGATATCTTCTGAGGGTTCTATGCCGAGAGCATTCTCTATAGCCATAGCCGCTGTTACCCTATGGATAACACTACACACCCCGCACATTCTAGAGGCTATCTCTGGAATCTCCCAATAATCCCTCCCAATGAGGATTCTCCTAAGTATCCTTGTACCCTCCTTGACAGCTGCCTTGACATTCACCTCATTATTCTCACCTATTGTTATTTCCAGGTCAAGGTGTCCCTCGATCCTCGTTATTTCCCTTACTTCAATGAGTCTTCCTTTCACCATAATCCCTCCCCATTCTAAACAGATATTGTGGTGGAGATATCCCCTTGCCTCGCAGAATCTCTATGAATGCTTTGATGTTTGCATCATCGCTTAGACCCCTACATCCAAAACAATCCCTATCATTCCTGGGGCATAGAGCACCACATCCACCCCGAGTAATAGGGCCGAGGCAGAGGATCCCCCTATCTAGCAGACACCTCCTCTCATATAGGATACACTCCGAGCACACAGTTTTGCTGGTTTCCTGGGTTTTTCTATCATGCAGGATATTTCTTACCAGCAAGAAGAACTCCTCCCGATCTATTGGGCATCCCCAGAGGTAGTAATCCACCCTGACAATCTTTTCCAATGGATCAGCCCTTATACCCGAGTCATCAAAATCCTTCATTATGAATCTCCCACCAGAACATGCACAGTCACCCATAGCCACCAATATTCTAGCTCTCTCTCGGATACTCATAAGCCTCTTTTCATCCTCCTCGCTCGCGACAAAACCCTCGACAAAAGCAACATCCACTACTTCCTCTCCTTTTATTCCGAGGACTCTGCATTCTACAATATCAACATGCTCCATAATTTCTAACAGTTTTTCCTCCAGATTTAATACCTGTACTATACATCCCTCACACGAGGAGAGGCAATATAGACCGATCCTTAGCCCTCTCATTCCTCATACAGCTCTTCTTAGGAATGACCTTGGGATACTACA
>CAZVPA010000039.1:0-17520 GCA_964628995.1 uncultured Nitrososphaerota archaeon
TATTTAGACGAGATAGGTATGTCTATATGATTGATACCCCCATGATACACACATACTACTACCTCAATGAAGAGATTGGATATGGCGAGATGGAGGTACCATTTCGAATTGTTATTGAAGAAATCGACAAGCTCATTCCAAGGTACTTTGAGGACTTTATGGTGAGTTTTATTGCTGAGGTTCTTGGGGGTGTTGTGGAGAAGGTCTATAGGGATGAGATTGACGGTGTCATATCACATAAGAAGAAAATACTAGCTGTGGTGGAGGTCAAGATGGAGGAAATCACTCCTAGTGAAATAAAGGCATTCATTGAGAAAACTAAGAGGCTTGGAATTAAGGCACCAAGAATAGTTATAGCGAGGGAAAAGACATATCAGGAGGATATCATAAGTCTAGACTTCCATGATATAATCCGAATCGCTGAGAAACCAGAGACCCTTCTTGCTATGCTCTATGGGCAATAATTTTGACTCTCCTCACAATCTAGAGGCCATCTACGAGAAGCAAATAAAGTATGTATTTAATGTCAAAACAAAAATGATCACAATATATTGTATAGGCACTGTGTTCTATGATAAGGATATGCTTATTTGTAGCTAGTGATGATATTGGTGGCCATTATGAAGACATCATGAGGTCAAACAATAATAGGTCTCATTGTGCTCCTCAAGAAGCCATCTATCTTGTCCTATATGGGGACTTATGGTAAATATCTCTATGTATCTCAAAATATAATGTATGGATAATAAAGCATTATAATGTATTGTCTATTGGTGGGGTTAAAAATGATAATGAAGGAGGCAAAGGACGGGATTATTGGAGATGAGGTACGCGCCCTCGCCAAGATTGAGGGGGTCTCCCCGAAGAAGATACTCCGCAGAATTGCTGAAGGACGTATAGTTATTGCCCATAACCTAGCGAGGAAAAATAGGGATAATGTGAGGATTGTTGGCATTGGGTATGGCCTAAGAACAAAGGTAAATGCGAATATTGGGACATCAATGTTTGTTACTGATCTGGATATGGAAAAGAGAAAATTAAAGGTGGCTATAGAGCATGGTACCGATACCATTATGGACTTGAGTACTGGTGGAGATCTCGACCATATAAGGAGAGAACTAATATCATTATCCGATGTTCCCTTTGGGACAGTCCCAATATACCAGGCATACATAGAGGCTGTAAGGAAGAAGAAGTCTCCAGTATATATGTCTGAGGACGACATGCTTAACGTCATAGAGAAACACCTCAAGGATGGAGTGGACTTCATGACAATACATGCTGGAATAAGAATGGAGCACGTCATGAAGCTAAGGAAGATCAAGAGGATTGCTGGAATAGTTAGTAGGGGGGGCGCCATACTTGCAGCATGGATGTACTATAACAAGTCCGAGAATCCACTATACAAGAACTTTGACTACATACTAGAGATGTTCCAAGAATATGATGCAGTAATAAGCCTTGGAGATGCGCTGAGACCTGGGGCAATAGTAGATGCGCATGACTACTTCCAAATAGCCGAAATGGTCACGCTAGCTGAGCTTGTACATAGGGCACGTGAGGCCAATATACAAACAATGGTTGAGGGGCCCGGACATGTCCCCCTGAATGAGGTCGTTATGGATATAAAGCTTGAGAAAAGAATAACTAGAGGTGCACCATACTATGTTCTCGGACCTATAGTGACCGATATATCCACACCCTATGATCATATATCAGCAGCCATTGGGGCAGCCATAGCTGCGGCTTCCGGTGCGGATTTTATCTGCTATCTTACTCCGAGTGAACATCTAAGTCTTCCCAATGAGGAACAAGTAAAGCTCGGTGTTATTGGTGCTCGGATAGCCGCCCATGCTGGGGATATTGTTAAGTACGGGAGGAGAGCCATGAAGAAGGATCTGGATGTTGCTAAGGCTAGGGCTTCGCTTGACTGGGAGAAAATAATAAGCCTCTCTATTGAGCCACCACTGGCTAGAAGAATACATCAACAGTTTGGTTCCTTTGGTGATAAGGGCTGCACTATGTGTGGGCCTCTCTGCGTGTATGTTATCTTGGAGAAGATAATTAGAGGGGAGGAATAGTATATATACTATGTTGAATATGTGTTTTACCATACATTTGCTTGGTGTGTAGGATGCCTGAGGTACTTAGTGTATGGGTGAAAGCAAAGAAATTGAGGAATGCCAAATGGATCATATGTAGTAAGTGCCTACGGTATGTGAATCCCAAGATATACCAAGATCTCGAAAAAGAAGGAATAATCCTCGAGTTCTGTCCAGAAGAAAACGGACAGCTTGTATATGGGAAAATAGCCTCAATGATAAAGTCTTCAAGACCACGGATGATAAAGATAGTAACTATTGAGGGATCACCCCACTGCTTCACACTACATGCCGCCGTGAATGAGGCAGTATATATATTGGGGGAGAGGGTGGACAAGGAGCACTATGTGGTTGTGGATGGAGAAAAAATCGTCCGAATCTCCCCAGAATCCATAAGGGTTGCGAGGTATCTAAGCCTAGTAGACAAACTAATCCAGCAGAACAAATGGATACTAGATGAACTAAAGAAACATAGTTTGGAATACCTAGAGGCCATAAAGACGAAAACAGCCGAACTTGAATAGAAAACTGGGAACCTGTCAGGGTGTTCCGGCGAGCCACAAGCCAAAGCACCAAAGTTTTTACTGAGACAAATTCCTGATTGTTTATTTCCATTTTGGTAGATAAAAAATATGTTTATCCTAGTAGTCCCTTATTGTAGTGCTATCCGAGCTCTTCGTCAAGCCTTGCGAATATGCTGTCTATTCCTTCTTGTTCCTCCTCGATTTCTTCGTCTCTTGTTGGCTTATAGCCTAGCTCTGTCTCCAACCATGCCTTCGCATCCCGGGTCTCTGACACGAATCCTCCCCATTCTGAGAGTCTCTCCCCAAACCTGCCTTCCAGCTCTCTATGTATATTTGCGATCTTCTTCTTTATCCTTGGGTATTCCTTACGTATGAATATCCACATATTGGTATTCTTTTGTCTGCTTATTATTATTGGTACTTTTCCAGATAGTGTTAGTAGCTGGAGTTTTTCTCCCGAGATCTCGCTTGTCATCGCTATTATACCGGAGACCCCTGAGCTTATGAGGTTTATGTCTGTTGATAGCTTTATATCTTCGGGGATCATGAACATTGGTGTTCCACCAGAATCTGAAATTCCTAGGATTAGGATGTCCTTTTTCCAGTTCCTGAATGAGCCATAAGAGTAGGCCCTGTATGTAAGGAGGGCGATAAGTATCACCAGTATGATTATGTAGTCTGGAGTCTTAGGGAGTAGTATGTCATATTTATCTCCAATCATATCTGCGTCTGAATCCCTCGATCTCGGATCTGTCCCCCTGATTTTTACCTCCTCATAATCACTAAGACCATCATTATCCATGTCAGATTTTAGCGGGTCAGTATTGTAGGAGTATACCTCCTCGCCATCGAGTAGGCCGTCACCATCGGTATCGGGATTGAGAGGGTCGGAGGATATCTCTACTTCGGCTGGATCGCTTAGACCATCACCATCAGTGTCTTGCTTTACGGGATCAGTATTATATATCTTTACCTCGGCATAGTCAGTGAGACCATCACCATCCGTATCTCCCCTTAATGGGTCTGTCTTCCTTACCCCTATATTCCCAATATACACCCCCAGAATCTCCTCCCCATCAAGGAGACCATCATTATCTGTATCTGGGACTATTGGGTTCGTACTATACTTCCTTATCTCCTGAAAATCAGTCAGGTTGTCGCTATCCGTGTCCATTAGTGTTGGACTGGTATTATAGCTATATATCTCATCATAGTCATCAATGCCATCATTATCGGTATCGATGCTCACTGGGTTTGTCCCAAGTATCCTACATTCATCATAATCCGTTATTCCATCCCCATCAGTATCGTTGTTCAGGGGGTCTGGATATACTATGCCTAGCCCATAGATATGTATCCCGCTGACCTCCTCATAGTCCCCAAGTCCATCAGAGTCCGAGTCCTTATCTGAGGCATTCGTACCCACAACAATAACCTCATAATAATCAGATAAGGCATCCCCATCACTATCATTATCCAGCGGATTGATATTCAGGTATACCTCCTCATAATCCGATAATCCATCCTGATCAGTATCGATGGATAAGGGGTCAGTACCATATATGCTCACCTCTACACCATCTGACAAACCATCACCATCCGTATCCCAGTTCTTTGGGTTGGTGCCATAGAGATATATTTCATCCCCATCACGAAGGCCATCGCTGTCTCCATCACAAATATGTACATTTGTACCAAACATATTTAGTTCCTTGAAATCATCAACCCCGTCGGAATCCGTATCATTGGATAATGGGTTGGTACTGAATATTTTCTCCTCCCAGTCACTCAATCCATCATTATCGCTATCCCCCTCTGTTGGGTCTGAAAATACTAGATAACTATTATCTGTGGTGTTTATCCAGTAGGATATCCCCACGAATACCTCCTCATAGTCGCCGATTCCATCACCATCGGTGTCATTTTTCAATGGGTTTGTCGTGTGATCATTAGGTCCACAACCAATTATCTCGTCATAGTCAGATAAGCCATCGTTGTCAGTATCATTGTTGTTTGGGTCTGTAGAGTATATGTTTCTGGTATTGTTATATTCCTCATAGATAATACTTGGCCGAACTTCTATCTCAAATCTATCATCTAGGCCATCCCTATCACCATCAACACTGGAGGGATCGGTAGAGTATAGATATATTTCTCCCCCATCATTGATTCCATCTCCATCAAAGTCAGACCTGTTCGGATCAAGACCATAGATCTCTTCCTCCTCCCATGAGCCAACACCATCATAGTCATCATCATGAAACGCGATAGCTATGTAGAACATCCTCCCAGCCGGAGTCCTCTCGGACATCATGCCCACAGTATCCATAAAAGCATTCGTATCCAAGGAATAATCAAAGAGAGAAACATCATTCCTAAAAACATAGTCCTGGGGTGGGTATGATGTTCCATCATCGTATCCTATATTTATATATGCTACCTTCGCGTCCCCCTCACTCCTCTCTAGGAACGTCAGAAGCAAAGCTGAGTTGTTTATATCCATACCAGCAAGCTTTGTCGGGTTGGCAACTGAAATATACTCCTCCTCCATTATTTCCAGGTAAAACTCGTCAAGGTTAGAATAGTTTACCGTAAGTATTGCCATGTGCTGTTCAATGTCCGCAGACATAGTAAATATGCTCCAACATATATTCTCTATACCAAAATACGCGACAAGGGGATAGGATACCTCGAACCCGATTCCAAATTTTCTCTCTATGGCGAGGTCATCGGTAACAACCCTCAGCACTATATTTCTTGAGCCGGGTGTCCCTCGGGCTATTATCCATACAACCATGTTTTTCTGTTCTAGTATATCTTTCATGATACCACCAATGACTATATCACTAGTATTGTTCTTTGGGATGACCACAGCTCTCCCTATTTCTAGGGGATTGTATCTATCCCCCATATCTATGCTGTATACATCCCCTCCCTCCCTAATGATGATGCCATACTCAAGAGCCATTACTGATTCACGAAAAACATATCTTACCTCCCCATAGGCCATAACTGGGGTGTTATTGTATGATGTAAGAGTAATACCAGTCACGAAACCGAGAAATGTCCCATGTTTCCATATTGGTTCCGCTATTGGTGTGTCCATATTTTCAAACCTATATGCAATAAGCGTCGTATTTTTCACAATGACATCCAATGTACTATTATAGGCATAACGGACAATATCGTAGATAATAATATATGTCTTATTCTCTAGAAACACTGTTTTCAGGAAATTTATTCTCGGGGCCACATAGTATCCGGAGTATAGTTCATCCCACCTAAATGTGGTGGTGTTTGTGAATACCCACTCAATGCTTGATGGCTTGGCGTCCCAACCACTAATATTCGCCGTGTAGTTTATCCTCAGTATTCCTAGAGTGATGTTGCGGTACTGTACGCCTGATACATTATAGTCACTCACACCAATCAATGTCGCATAGTATATAAACCTTGTGCCTGGGTAATTTTTGATATCATATAGGTATACACTGGAGGAGTTCATGCTATATATTATGTCCGTCACATTGTATAGGTTTTTACCTATGAGGCCTCTATCAGTCAGGTTCATGGATATTATTTCCTCACTCGAAATCCCGACCCTCCATCCAGCATCTAGCATCTCTACCATAATGCCTGATGACGCATCATAGATATTTCTACCATCGAGATATGTATCCCTCCCTCTGATCGATCCGCCTTCAATATTTGGGTTTACCACTAGAAGGGCAAAAAACAGTATTGGGATCAGCACCCCAATCTGCCTATACATCTATCCCACCTCCTTCTTAATCATACTGGATAAGAATTCACGCCTATCAGGGGCCGAGTAGTCAAATATTCCCTTCTCTATGCGTTTCAGTATCCTATTTATCTCCTTGACCTCCACTGGGAGTCTATACCATGTTATGAATCTATAACCCCCATAGAAAATTAGTATGCCGATTATGGCTAGTAGGGGATAATAGAACATATTCGCCACATATATCTTCCTGTTCACTATGGGTATCGAGACCTCCTGTGATCCCGTAAGGTAATCCATCCTTATCTTCCAGCCCAGTGATGAATAGACAATCCTCTCCGAAGTAGCATTAACACCATATATATATGCCATATCCACGTATATCTCCATGATCCAGACATAGCCGGGGGGATATGGAGACCAATCAATCATAAACTTGAATACCCCTGGGATTTTTGTTGGACTCGACAATAATGTCTCATTGAAGCCAGCCTCGACACTATAGAATACCATGAAGAGCTCAGCATATTCTACGGGACTACCCCTATGCGTCAAAACTATACTGATCTCACTGGTCTTCTTCTCATCTAATATCTGTATCTTCTCAACGAATTCTGGTGGGTCCTCAGCAAAACCTAGGTCAAGCATTATTTTCCTCACAGTTACCGTTATTACTTTCTGGGGTATTAGATAGAAATCCTTCTGGAATACTATTGTTACGAGGTAGCTCCCATTCTCCTCGTCGGTAATCCTAAGCAATGTCGTGTTTATTGATAATACATATCTAGCACCATCAAGATTAATGATCCATGCCTCATGAGGTATTCCATCCACACTAATGTTCACATCTGACACTCCTGCCAATGTACTATTCTGTATGATTCTGATCCATATGTTTGCTTCCTCACCCCACTCAGCCACAACCTCTGTGTCCGACAATTCAACACTACAAGCTATCTTCTCCACTGTCAGCAATACCAATAGTTGTTTTTCCGCGTAGTAATGTCGGGACATATTGACACTTACTGTGAAGGATACCCAGTCATCCTGGAAGGGCTCATGTATGAGTATTGTTGTGTCTATATGAATTATATATGCGCCCAGTACTGGGTCATAGTCCGCAGTACCACCATGTATTGTTCCGTCCCCAATAACCGAAAAGATAACATCTGCGTCCCCTATTCTTGTGCCGTTTTCCATGATATAGTATATAAGTACCTCCGCACTATCCCCATACTCAATGGATATGGATTCTGGTGAGGAGTATGCCATTGTTCCTATCTCCGTTACTGTTATGGATACGATTTTTTCCCTGGGAACATATAATGGCTTACCTATATGGACTCTAATTGTGTATGTTCCTAGGTATGGCCATATACCATCTATTATCTCCCTACTACTGAACACATAATAATACTCACTACCCTCCTGATCCAGCTCTCCACCCATTATGAATGCATCCCCATAATATATCTCGACCAAGGTTTCTGCGTCCATTATGTAGTCCCCTGTCTCGGCATCCATGAAGCTAAACATGAACACATATTCCTCTCCGTACTCTATGGTTACGGACTTTTCGGAGGCCTCAAGTATTGTGCTTCTGGGTACTACATTTACAGCCAACAGCTTTTTCTCCGTCTCATAATATGTCTTCATGAATGTGACCTCGATTGTATATATCCCTAGGTTTGGTGTGGTTTCATTAATGAGTACTGAGCTATCAAAGATAAGATAGTAATGTCCCTCTGTATCGCTATATTCTATTTCTCCTCGTAGAACCTCCGAACCATTATATAGGATGCGGTATGACGCCTCCGCCTCCAATATCTGCTCCCCGACCGCTATGTCGATATAGTCAAACAAAAACATGTGTGTTTCATTATACATTATTTCTACTGATGTCTCTGATACCTCAAGGTTTGCCTCCATCGGATCTACCTGAACCGAGAGAATCATTGTTTGTTTCTCATAGAACTTCTTCTCAAACACCACCCTTATCTCGTAGATCCCCAGTAGCCCAGTGATTCCAACAATTTCCTCCGAACTGAAGAATAGAACATAGGCATTTATACTACTGTTAAATACTAGTTGTTCATCCTTGACGTGTGTGCCGTTGATATATATGCTATATGACGCATTCGCATCGGAGAGTACTATTTCCCCACTAGTATCCGTATAGTTCAGGTAGAATGTCCAGTTCAGCCCGAATCTTATCGTGACTGTCTTTTCGGACACCGTGAGTTTTGTGTTTATAGCGCTTATCGTGTATGCCACATATAGTACCTGCTCCTCATGATACCTCCTAGTGAGGGTAACCTTTATTGTTAGGGTGAGGGGTAGGTCTGAAGCCCCGGACTTCTCGAAGATGTCTACTGTGTATAGGAATAGCTCATAGCTCTCATCAGTAGTGTTTATGGTGAGGTTTCCCTCCTCTATGGGTATATCCCCATAGTATACCGAGTATGATGTGTTAGCGTCAGTTATATTGTATGTCTCTGTGTAGTACCAGAACTTAAACGTGAAGTTCTTTGGATATTCTGCCTCGGCAGACTTCTGTGAGGGAACAGCATACGTATCGACTGGTATGACACTAATAAATATCCTCACATAATCACTCTCATGATATTTCTTGTGGAAGGATATCTCCACTATGTAGAGCATTGTTTGGAGGGATGAGGAATTTATTCTTAGTTCATACGCGTCGCCTGTCGCGATGATTACGAATAATCCCCCCGGCACCATGATGATTTCTCCATTCTCATCGAATATCGTCATGTTGTAGGTAGCATTATGGATAAATACACCATCCCTTACCCTGTCATAGTATATCTCCGTGGTAAATGTGGAGTTCCATTCCATGGTTATGTTGCTGGTTGATGCATAGCATGTTGTGTCTACCATGTTTATTGTTACGGTTATTATGAGTTCCTGTTCCACGTGGTTTGTCTTCTCGAAGATTATCCTTATGGTGTATGTGCCCAGTGATTGTGTGGTGTTCGACTCCACGATTATTGTTGTGTTAATTATGAGGTAGTATTGGCCATCATCCCCAGCCATAAGTGTGCCATATATTATCCCTTGGCCTAGGGAATTTTCTATTATGTATGTCTTATTCTCAGCATCCACAGGTACTGATGGTGATGTATCCGTCCTATTATACCAGCAAACAATGGTTACGTTCAAACCATACTCGACGCTCAGTACTGTGTTTGAGGCAGTAGCTATTGTTGGTATTGGATCTATAGTTACTTTGATTATTAGTGACACCGGGGCATAAAACTGTTTCTTGAGTGTTATGTTGACTATGTATGTTGTATAGACATCCATGTATTGGGAATATATCGTCAGTACGTAGCTATCGTATACCTCCTCAACAAGGAACGCATTTTGGGCCTCTGGTGAGGATATAACTATTGTTGTCGCATTCCTAGTGAAGACACCATCTCTAGACCTATTATACAGGATCGATACATTCTTACTATAGCCCCATATTATGGATAGATCGTTTGGCTGCGAGGATCCCGACGTGGACACCTCGAGTATTGTTAGCGATACGACCAATGTCTGGTTCTCATGGAATCCCTTAAACAGAAATATGTATAGTTGATACGTCCCTAGGTAAGGATAAGACTCATTCACAAACCAAGTGGTGTTTATCCTAAAGAGGTATACTCCCCCACCAACCTCGATAAGCCATCCACATAGTATTGGTGTATCATTATGGAAGATCCTAAATGTGGCATTTGTAGCATTCTCCACCCCGACATCAGTGTCAGTCCTGTTATATTCTATTGTTATGGAGATATTCGTGGCCCATTCCACCTCAATAATCGTGGTTGATGCTACTGCTGTTGTAGGTATCTCATTTATGACAGCCGTTATTGTGGTTGTCCGTGATTGATAATGTGTCTTCGTGAAGTATACATCTATCATGAATGTCCCGAGATAACCTACATCTACGCTTGATATATTGAGAAGATAGGTACCATTTCCCAGATCTACCAGCTGCCCGGTAAGGGTAAAGTCCACATCGACACCCATGAGTGTATATGTCGTCGAGGCATCTATTATTGGTTCATTAAAGTCTATGTCATCATAATTTATCCTGACTAGTATACATTCCCCATATATTATGGATACCTTCGTTGTTTCTGGTGTAAGGTCTGCTGCCCTAGCCCTGATATCCAACACTATGTCTGCTGTCTTGTTCTCATAGTTTTCCTTCCCAGCATGGACATATATTGTATATGTGCCCTCTGATAGGGCAGAGATATTTATCGTGGCATAGTACCTTGTACCATCAAAAACCATTACTCCATTCCCAATCTCACTATTCGTAGCATCAAGAAGACTGTATTCAACAAGGGCTCCCTCAATATATGAGCCATATCGGGAATCTATATACTCCACATATACCGTATAGTTGTCCTGCCAAGGTATACCGATATATGTGGGGGCGTTTAGGTCTGTTGGTCTCTCATAGATTACTATGGTGTATGTCCATTCTCTCCCAACATAGTTCCCCTTGGATATTGATACGACCACTGTATATGTCCCAGCGTCCCAATAAAAATTATTGATGTCCACCCTATATATTCCAGCTGATACCTCCATGAGTGTGAATATTCCGACCCCTAGGATGTTTGCCTCCGCATATGCACCAGTAATCACTGATGAGTCTAGGGCATCATGATACTCGATAACTATTCCTAGGGATTCATTCCAATATATGGCTGTTGCTGGGTCAAAATATATGTTAGCTGTTGTCGGTCTATCCTTTACTATTAGTGATTTTTCAACAGGCACGGGCTCTTGGAATATCACATTAGGGGGAGGTTCTTCGGAGACGGTAGCATTTATCTTTATTGTGTAGGTCGAACCCGCGGGGAGGTTAGAGGTGTTATATATCAGCACGAATACTGACCCATTTGTTGTTCCAATATCATGATCCACCAGTACTCCTTGAGAATCAAGAATCCACCAGAGGATTGTACCATTGATCGATACATCTATGTCGGATCTCCTCAGCTCAACACTAATGTTGAATATTTCCTTCCAATACATATCTAGTGGTGTAGGGGTTGTAGTGACTATTAGTTGTGTGGATACTACCGTCACTTCAGACTCAGGATAGTCCCAGTCCCTTAGATAATACTCTGTCCTAGACACGATATTGATACTGTGGATCCAACCGACCCCCGTGATATTGTCCGTCATGTTGTAGTCCGTATATAGGGTTATTCTGTCCCATGACCCAGTCTTGTTGAACCTTATGGACCAATTCCCCTCGGGGATGTACACATCAAATATTCCTAGGGAGTCCGTATACCCCTCCACATCAAGATCTTCTCCCCAGCTGTTGTTTTCTGGACTACTATTAAGATAAACATAGCCATCCTGTATTATGCTTGGGTCTGAGAGATTATTGTAGGCCTTTATCGTGAAACGTATTATGTCTAGTGGTATCTCTTCGCGTACACTGTGGACCGTATAGTTATATCTTGAGGAATCATTATATGTAACAACTGTGCCATTAATATAGCTATTACCCCCACTATTCACCACTACTGTGATGTTCCACCATACCCTCTCAATACTGACTATGGCAACCCCATCACTGTTGGATTTAAGAGAATATATCATGCTTCCGGAGCTATTATAGAAGGAAACATTAGCACTCCCTATTCCATAGCCATCGCCATCAGTAACATTGACCTCCACCATTATTAGGAACCTCTCATATGTGCCGATGGACATACTTAGTGGGTTCTCGACCATTATACATGTCCTGTTGAATCCCTCATATCTATCATAGCCATCACCCGCTGG
This sequence comes from uncultured Nitrososphaerota archaeon, assembly GCA_964628995.1. GTDB lineage: Archaea > Asgardarchaeota > Njordarchaeia > Njordarchaeales > Panguiarchaeaceae > Panguiarchaeum. The sequence goes on from CAZVPA010000039.1 coordinate 12,198, forward strand.
TTCCCAAGGAATAAGCACATAGCTCATACCTAGTGTATCACCATCCTGTATTGTCATCGATGAGTATCTCCTCGCCCAGAATATATAGTCTATGTCTGAGTCATTACCCTCATTATACCATAGAGTATCAGTCGAGGCGACCTGTGTTGTGGATTCCTCGGACAAAATATCGATCCCTATACCTCTCGGCTCGGAGGAATGAATAAAGGAGATATTATTCCATGGCCCATAGTCATAGGCATCTATGTATTCTGGCCCAACCTCAACAATGATATCTATGGTATATGAGACTGAAGGGGAATTACCAGAATATCTATGGACAAGTATGGAATAATGCCCAACATATGTGGCATTAAAGACAACGCTTTCTCCCTGTGAGACACCAACAGAACTTCCAGCGAGACTACCATCTGACTCAAAGATAAATAGGTCTAGGTCATCGTCGGTCTGCCAAGACAGCGAGACTGTATGCTCAAAACCATATGCTGAATCCACATATAGATCATTGACCGAGAGGGCATCAGGAGGTATTGTGCCATAATTATTTGAGGCCGAAACAGTACCACTATCCACGAGGTTTGAGTCGACATAGATATCATAATCCATGTAGGTATTTTGGGAATCCTCATCAGAGCAATATATAACCAGGAAATAGTAGCCTGTCCCAAACTCTGATGTATTCACGGATAGCGATACCCTATTGTTACCAGTAGTACTATCGACATATACACCGTCTGGAGAATATATTATTAGTCCTGGATCATCCCTCAAGCCAAACAGCGAATCCATGGCTGCTACCTCTATGGTGTATGTACCCAAGGAATCAAGATTTATCCTATGAACCCTTACCCATGGATATGTTTCTCCGCCATCAAGCCTCTTACTCCAAGTAGCCGATGTTGTTCCTGACATGGTTGGGTACTGGTATACCTCAGGGAGATTAGTAATATTCCCCTTTCTCCCAACTATATTAAATGTTGGGGCTGGGCCAGAACCATCATCCTGATCAAATACCCATCCACCAAATAGGTAGCTCGCGTAATCATCAGTATCCCATCTCATCCCTTCCCGTACAATAACCCCCCAAGAATAGAACCTATATGAATAGTTCACCTTCCCGATGGAGCCCACGTATCTATCGTATAGGGAGACATTCCTCACTTCGTATGTAGCGAAGACGACCCCCATGAATATGCTCTCCAGTGATGTCTGCTCCTCAACAAAGCCCCTCCATACATAGGATCCATTGTTTGTGTTTCCAGAGCCAGAATACCCCTCGTACCCTAGGGTATAGTTTCGGGAGACCCCAAAGTGTATGTAGGAATGGCCAACAGTATCCCCACTTCCAAGCGTCAGATTACTTATTTTTCCCCCACCACTGGGAAGGATCTCCACACTCCAACCCTCCGAGGACATGACAATATATTTTGTCCCATCTGAAACAGATTGTGATGAGACTGTTATTCTTTTCGTATAGCTTGGAGGATCCATCTCTCTGGTACTCCAATAGATCTGGAAGTCTTCCGTAGAGCCAGCTTGGATCGACACCATAAATGTTATGGTCGCATGACTTACATGTGTAGAATTTACAAGGGAAACATTCCATAGCTGGTATGGAATCTCGATGAAGTATGGATCGGCGGAGAGAACCCTAACAACACGAATAGAGTACTTATGGGCTACCGGATCAAAGGACATATATACGTCCACGGGCCAATCAGTACGGTTGATGACCCCGGACTCAGAAACACTAACATTCACACGGAATTCCCAGCTCCTATTCCACCATAAGCTCTGCCCATCATTTCCCTGAGAAAGAAACACTACATGATCTTGAGAAGAATTCGTAACATGGATTTTTATGCGGTTAGCATCAATATTTTTATTCCTTCGGACATCACCTTGCTTATTCTTTTCGCCATTATCTATGTTTTGGATACTGATGAGGCTCTGTGCGAGTAGTGAGAATATCAGCAATATGACGAGAGTCTTCTTCATTTTGAACACTTTTCATGAGTGATTGCGAATGGAATATTAGGTTATTTAAGCATCCACATTTTATTTGCTATAAATATAGGTGGATATGACACAACATAGACGCTATCTACGTGCTGGCTATGAGGATCTAACTGGCATAATACCTAGCCGACCTAATGAGGGCCCAGCGAAGCAATCCAAGCACAAGAATATATGGACTCCCTTTTATTTATACCACACAAAAACATATAAGAAAAATAATATGGTGTGTCGGCCAAGACCCTACATGATAACACACATGTTTCTATGTGGGTTTGAGTTACCATTATCGGTTTTGTATGCTGGTGCTTATTCCTCGAATACCTTGATCCTGTGTTTTTCTAGTGTTCTCCTACCTATTACTATGTCACATTTCTCCTTGAGTACTCCCACTAGTGCGTCCGAGATGAAGAATTCTTCCTTGAAGGATAGAGTACCCATTGTTACCTTGAGGACGACATATTTATCCACACTTACCTCTCCTCCCATAACCGCGAACTTATATGGCTTCTTTAGTGTACTCCATGTCTCACCAAAATTCTCCACAAAGAACCTTTCCGATACCGCATTGTACCATAATTTGTTTGTTAGGCAGGCAGTATGGCTTATTTCCTTACCCCTAAACTCTATTCTTACTGGATATTTCACCCCCAAAACGAAACACCCATATTCAATAAAAAATTTAATGATTATATACGAATAGCGATTGTTTATTAAGTATAGAATAGATCTGGCGGCTGGGATGAGCCTACTCATCCAGCTAAAGGGGAGGTTCGGATTGAACGAAAAAGTTGTATTCAGAGTGGCTGAAGCACTCTTCAGCGAGTTTCCAGAGGTCGTTGGCGTTAGCTCTACGGATTCTTGGGATGGTGCCAACTTGAGAATAGTAGTGACTAGGGATGACCCGGAACTAATAGACAGGATAATGAGAAGTGTCTTTGAGATTATCGACAAACACGGTATGCTAGGAGAGATAATACCAGAGATCGCCATGATGAACGAGGATGAGATATAAACAATACCTGGATAAGGCTAAGATACTACTAGCAGAGACTGAGAAGGATCTAACAATAGGCTGCAATAATAAGTTAGTATCAGCAGCATGGTTCGCTATCGAGGCCCTCCTAAGGGCCATAGTAATACAGAGAGGACTACCAATACCGAAAAACCAAACAAACTGATCTCAATAATACACCGCTTAATACGTACAAACTATCCTCAATTAAAGCATCTAGTACCCGAAATTTCCAGTCTGTATGAGAAAAGAAAATGTGCTGATCATCGAGACATAATATTCAATAAGACACATGCCGCAAAAGTTCTCCAACAGGCAAGGAAAATATATAGAGAATTCATGAAAATCATTACATAGATCACGACTTCTCTAGAGACCCCATCCGCTTGAGTAATCTAGGAAAAATGGGTATACGTTCGCTATAATATTACTGTATGCCAACGATACATGATGAGCTAAAGGAGACGACAGATCACCCACGATATTGCTGGAGCTTTACATGATTTGCTTGAGGACCATAGGTTTAGTGGTTCAGTTTTATTTATTATATTCTTAGGTTTTGCTGGTGATTATATGGATAAGGTTGTGGTAGTCATTGGTGGTGGAGCCGCCGGTATGGCGGCGGCATCGAAGGCAAAGAGAACCAATCCAAGCTTGAGGGTCATTGTGTTGGAGGCAAAAGGATTTGTTTCCCATGCCCCATGTGGAACCCCATTCTATATCGGGGGCTACTTTGATGACCCAAACCTACTTGTCCACTATCCAGTTGAGGTATTCACCAAGAAGCGCAAAATAGAGATAATGCTTAGAACAAAAGCCCAGAAGATAGACTTTGATGGCAATATTGTCTATGCTATTGGCCAAGACGGAGAAGGATTAGAGCTAAGCTATGACTATCTCGTATTAGCCATGGGGGCCAAGCCAAGGAGGCTTAATGTTGATGGCGAAGACCTAGAAAATATATTCCATATAAGACACATGGAGGATGCCCTACCCATAAGGGAGAAGCTACCAGAAATAGAGAATGTTGTGCTTATAGGTGCCGGCTTCATTAATGTGGAGATGGCTGAGGCATTCATTAGGCAGAAGAAAAAGGTGACAATGATAACACGAGGCACAAGGGTACTATCTAGACTTGACCCAGACATGAGTGAAATTGTTGAAAAGGAGCTCATATCAAAGAGCATTGACCTGAGGAAGGAGGAGCATGTATTGGCTTTCGAGGGAGACAACAGGGTGAAAAAAGTCATAACAGATAAGGGAGAGTATGATGCTGATTTGGTGATTGTTGGGATTGGAGTGGAACCATATACCGATATCATCAGGAACTCCCCAATAAAACTTGGATACAAAGGAGCAATAAGAGTAAACCCAAGGATGCAGACAAATATAGATAGGGTCTACGCGGTAGGGGATGTTGCTGAGATGACTCATGTTGTTACTGGAAGACCGACATGGTATCCACTAGCACAGATAGCAAACAAGATGGGGAGAGTTGCTGGATCAAATATAGGGGGCGTACCAATGGAGTTCAATGGTGTCGCTGGGACAAGCCTGCTCAGATTCTTCGACCTCTCCATAGGGATAACAGGCCTAAATAGTAGGGAGGCAGAAAGGGAGGGATATAGAGTCAAGACTGTGAGAATAGAAGCAAGCGATAAACCCCATTACTATCCCACAGCACGAAAAATATGGCTCAAGCTTATCTATGATGAGGAAACAAGGAAGCTCCTTGGGGGGCAAGCAATAGGAGGAGAAACAATCGCCGGGAGAATAAATGTCGTAGCGACAGCCCTACATGCCGGCCTCAGCATAGACGATCTGTATAATATTGACCTAGGATACTCCCCACCGTTCGCCCCAGTATGGGATCCCATAGTTATAGCCTCAAGTGTAGCGATGAGAGATCTGGCCAAGAAAAGTAAGCATAGGAATTAACTGAATAGAAGTACTATTACATTAGGAGGGGAATAGTCAATAGTGATAATCCGTAGGCCTAGCCCAATCGTCCGATTACGAGAGATCACATAAAATTCGCAAAAGTACTAGTGCCCATGAAATACCCGATGAAAAATCATTAATAGTATTCATCATAGATGATATAGTTTTTCTCTTTATAAATGTCTTTTTAGTAATACTCATGTAGTTTTGGTGAATGACATGGCTAGGCCAGAAACAGAATTGGTAAGACCCGTGGACAGAAAAGCCCTCAACAGAGAGCTAGAGAGAGCAATAGCAGAAGGCGACAAGAGATACGCAAGAAGACTAAGAGCAATCCTCATGAAGGACGAA
>CAZVPA010000040.1:0-3009 GCA_964628995.1 uncultured Nitrososphaerota archaeon
CCCAGATGCAATCTGGGGGCTGTCTGCGATACTCTTTGTAAATTACTCCGTGTTGAGAGCCAAAAGCAACAAAACCAGTTTTAAGATTAGAGGAAACATCAAGTGAGGCGGGGCCATGAGATACCCATTAGGTGTGATCGATTTTTCATCATTGTTTATAAATACGTTTTTACTAGTGTTCTATTGGTGGTTGGTTTGATCTCGATCATATACTCCACCAGTAGCTATGGTTTTAGGTTGGATAGGTTCACCCAGTTATCATATTACTCCAATATTGGTGATATCCCGGTCTCGGAGAACATTATTGCGTCTCTAAACCATTTCGCGATTGAAACATATGGGGAGATGGGAGATTTCTCTAGAGTCACGCTACTTATCCTTAGGTTTAGGGATAGGATGAGGATAATTGAGGAGATCGTGAAGAGGAACAGGGGATTCCTAATCCATCTGGCAGGGGTGTATGACGCCATACTATTCCATAATAATGAATTCTCGGATGTTAACGGTGTCCTATATTCCTCAACACACAGTTTTGACGGATCCATAAGCACAAATATTGACGAAATAAGCTATATTGATGAGACACCTAGGCATTCTTTCAAGTGTGGCAATCCTCCACCAGAAGAACACCTAGAGTCTCTCGCTGAGGCATCAGTCAAGCTCGGAGAACTATGCGCCAGCATAAAACCAGACATAATCTATGCCCCACTGAGGGGAGCATACCCATTACTCAGATTGATGACACTGTCACGAGGACTCAGAGGAGTAAAAGCCCTATTTCCCGCAACATCATCATTCATGTATCTACCCCTAAACGGAAGGAGACTCTGGGGTCATGACTTCAACGTAATGATGCTGGAGACACTAGTGGGCCTTAATGAACTCAGAGGAAGAATGATATATATTGATGAGATAGTATCTGGAGGAATGATAAATGCGCATACTAGACATATGGTTGGAGACGTAGGATCAGGAAAGAAGAGGAGAGGCAGGAGAAAGTGTGGGATACTCCTCCCTCTAGTCCAGAGTGGGGAACTAAGCATTCATGTCGTTGGTGTGGCCGATAATTATGGGAGGAGAATGAGAATGGATAATAGGAGGGCCATGGAGGAGAGGGAGAAGAACGGACTAATAAGGTTCCACATAATACCAACGGTACACCTATGCACAGAAGACAATGTCCCATTACTAGGAATAAACTATATTGGGAGGGACAAAGGACCAAGAATATTCTCAGCAATACGCATAAGGGGTTTCTGGGAGGCATACAGGAGATTCTGGATGGAAATCGAGAAAATACTGGAAACACAATACTAGAAATGGTATGTATTGTCATATGGAAGTCCAGGGGTTTCCATATTCGTTATATCTGATTCCTATGGCACCTAAGATTGGTTTGGTTCTGGCTTAAGAATTGTGATAGAGGATGAGTTTTCTTGATCTACTTTTCGAATTACTGGTGGAAGGAAAGAGCAAGGAATACCTAGACATGTTTCGAAGGAGGTCCTCCCTCAATCATTCTGAAACTTTTAGGATCGCTACCTCTAGGAGGTATCGAGTCCGAAGAGTTGGCGACTATATTCTTATTTCTTGTGATAGCATTGGATTATTCGTTATTGGTTTAGATGAGAATGACAGGCTGTTCTGTCATAATCTTCCGCAGAATGTATATTGGAGCGAGGTCCTACGGTTTTCCGAGAAAGATGTTAGAAATCTCATGGGTTTTGACGTGCATTTCTGGGAGGGAAAAATCATGGACAATCTTAGAATTAGGCTCCAAGGAGATATTACAGTTAATGTTATTAGGACCTTCGGAAGTATAGGAGACTTGGAAAACTACCTTATATTACTGCTGGATCACATGATTGTTCTTCCTATTCTTCACCTGATAGATGGACGATTTTATGATGATCTCATCACGAAATCGAGAAATATGGATCTGGTGTTTCCAAATAGGGGGGAGCTCTATGGCTTTGTGGAGAATATGCTTGCGGATTCCCTGAGAAGTTTTACTCGCGAACTCAAAATCATTCGGATAATCCCAATATTGGATCTCATCTCGGTAGCATATCTGCTTGGGGCTGATGTAGGTAGTAGTATAGACCTAGGCATTGAGGAGCTAAGAGACATACTAAACAAAGTAAGGGAGAAAATAGACCACATTGTTCCAAGGATAAGCGGGTACGAGCGTAGATACAGAATAAGGATCGACAGGCACATAATTAAGCTCATTGGTACCAGACTTGACTTCAACATCAATATTACCAAATCCTATGGGGAAAACATGTATCTTCAGCTCCCCTCTCGTACCTGGTACGGTAATCCATCAACATTCGTGTTGCTTAGACCTCAATACATAGTCTCAATGCATCCAGAACATGGTACAACAAGTCTTTACTTCCCACGATCAATAATCCGTCTCGGTACCCTTCGACACGGAAACTATCAAATAAGGTATGGAGAGCGATTAGAGGCCGATAGACAAATAAGAGTCAGAATACCACAGTCATTTCTAAGAACCATGGAGGAACTATGGGATTCCGAAGTTCACATCGGTTCTAACATAACCACAAGAAACGCAATATTATACCTTATACTAAGTATGAGTCCATACTCCCTAGGGATAGAAAACAAGAACGAAATGATCATAATGCTACTAAAGATCCTCGAAAACATAACAATAAACACACACTTCACACCCATAGGCCTACTAAACACCAAGCCCAACATTAGGAGAGTACAGATCAGAATTGGCAACATCAAATTGGTTACCGAGATGGAGAGAAAAACAAATCCCCAGACACAAAGAGCAGAGGCACAGATAAAGATAGTAACCACAGAACTATCAGAGCTCTAAAACATTGTTTATCTGGATATGTTTCCGTGTCTATTTTATGTTCTGTAGTTTTTCGAGGAGTTTTAGTAGTTCTAGGAGTCTGCTTATTTTCCTTTCGTCTTTTTTCGCGAGGGCTTTCTTTATTTCTCTGATTACTTTCTGTAGTCCAATCT
>CAZVPA010000040.1:3019-17447 GCA_964628995.1 uncultured Nitrososphaerota archaeon
GTCCAATCTTTTTCTCTGCTTTTTCCCCGGCTTTTAGTATTGTGGGGATTCTTACGTTGAATACCTTCATGAGTATTCTGGATATGTTTGTCGATACTATCAGTGTTTTTATGTCGATTATTCTGAAGTCTGTCTTGATCTTGAGTGGGATCAGAAGGGATGCTATTGTTTGTTGATAGGTTATCTCTGTTTTAGCTTTTGGTATTTTTTCTGATAGTATGTTCCTTATTATCGTCATGATTATGTCTATATCTTCTTGCGATGGTTTTTTGGTTACTATTTGGTATATGTTGGATGGATCTTCTATTTTTTCTATTTCTGGCTCATATAGGTTTAGTTTTGGGCATGGCTCTCCTGTATCCTTGTGTATCCATATGTCCCTCTCTTTGCTATATGTCACATTTTTTCCGCATGGGCATTTGATCTCTATCTTTTTCTTCACTTTTTGAACGCCCCTATAACATGTATGACTGTGTCAATAATGTCTGCTCTTTCTCCTCCTAGTGTCATCCATAGTTTCTTCAGTTCATTCATTGCTTCGTCTGACTCATAGGTTGTTGAGCGCTCGACAAGGATCTCTATTGCCAGCCACATTGATGGCCCACAGAAGTATCGTTGGAGGCTTCTAGAGAACTTGTGGTAGACTGGTGGGTTTCTCGCATATATATTTGTGATCCTTGTTAATTGGAGGCTTCGGTATGTTGTCTCAATCTTCATTTTTTTGAGTGTTTTGGCGAATTCTATTAGTTCGCTGAGTAGTAATTCTAGTTTTTTGTTGCTGATTGGTGCTATCAGGTTTGCTGTTTTTAGGAAGATGTCTAGGAAGAAGGAGTGGTATCCGGACTCACCGGGGTTTATGTTCCATTCTGCCTCGTAGTCTTCTAGGGTCTTTAGTGTGAGGGCATAGGATAGGGCTACCTCGCTAATACTATCATATATTATTCTGGATGAGCGGGAGATGAGAAACTGGATGATGTCTTCTATTATTTCCCTTCTATACTTGGGGATGAATAGTCCCATGTAGAATTTCTGGACTAGGGTACTCATTAGTGGTGTTGAGATATACTTTCCTGTGCCGTTGCTTAGGAAGTATACGAGTTTCTCGGATAGTTCGGCCAGTTTGTCCCTATAGCTCAGATAGAAGATATATAGTGCGGGAGCTAGGGACGCCAATTTTTCGCTACTAATACCCATCCATGCTCCATCCCTCAGTAGTCTTTTCACGACCCAATAGCATAGAATGTTGGATAGACTACCTGCACTTACACTTTGGAGAAGTCTACCTATTCTCTCTAGGGTCTCCTCATGGATATCGAGCATGAAGAGTGATTCACGCACAAAGAAGTTGAATATGACTGAGACCAGAATCCTTGATGCGGCTTTTCTCATGTCCACCCCCATTAGTAGTTCTAAGAGTTTGATAAATGTGGTGTCATCTCCGCTTCTTTCGACCTCGTCGATCATGGAGTGTGTTGTCTCTAAGATTACCTCTGGGGATGGACTAAACAGGGCTCTAGTAAGCCTCATTTTTATTTGTCCATAGTCCATCATCCAACCACCATCCTCATTTTGGATATGCGTCTCCTCCTTATCAGATCTAGGAGGAACTCGATCAGGGCGTCTGGAACATCCATAACTGAGTTTATCATTGTGAAGCAATCAATCTTTGATACGAAGTCCTTATCGTATCCTGCCTCAGTAATAAAGCCAACGATTCTACTCCTAAAGTTGAACCTCTTTATTCTGCTTCGGACCTCTTCCGCTAGGGGTAGATCCTCCTCACAATCATAGGAATCCGTGAATACAATAATTAAAAGGTATGCGTCTGAACGCAGAAAATCCTTTTCACTCTCGAAAAATCTTTCAATCGCGGAAAAAATCATTGTTCCGCCCTCACTCCTAGGTATAATACGGGTGATGGAATATGGCCAGCATACCCTCTTATAATATATTAGGCTGTCCCCAAACCCAGCTATGCCTAATCGGACAAAACCATCCTCTACCAAGGGCTTTAAGGCCTCGGAAATAACGACGGCAGATTCGGCGACCCTTTCGGTCTCATATAACATGCTTCCACTCTGATCCAATAGGACCAGAACATCGAGGGGAATTATTATGGTGTCCAGCATATTGAATATCTTTGGCCTAGGCTCATCCTTCGTCATTGACCAAGCATATAATTCTACTAGGTGATCCTCAAGGAAATCCCCGTAGATATTCTTTGTCTCCCTCCACCTCCTTAGGGCCTGGATTATTCTTGTTTGGAGCTTATTTATCATGGCTGAGTAGATACTAATAGTCCTCCTATAGAACCTATAGTCAATATCAGAGATGACGGGTGTTAGTAGTGATGGCGCTGCATGTCTAGCCCCCGATGTTCCCACTGTGGCATGCTCCTGTCTACCTTTCAATACTTCTCTCACTTTTCCTTTTATATAGATTCTTGTGGATTTCCTGGAGATGTCCCTTAGAAGTTGGATCAATTGGGAATTCTGTGAGAGATTCTCTATTATTTCGTGGAGGGAGACCGCTATTGAGGCTGCGGTTCTCATCGAGATGAGCCTATTCTTACTTATTCGGGTCAGTATTATTAGCGGCACAAACTCGGAGATCATGTCCCAAACTTTGTTGGCTATCTGTTTTCCATATTCCCTAGATATTATATCCAGCGACCCCGAGGCACTGTTCAGGATGGCGAAGGCCTGCAGAAACCTTAATAGGGCGAGGATTAGTCTTTCATTTTTCGTGAACTTGTTGGGCCTGAGCGAGTAATGCTCTATTGCGCAATCACATAGTATTTTTCGCCCCTCCCTGAATAGGTCTATTAGGGCTGGAAAATGTATATCCAACAGGTATTCCACCCTCATATCCTCCAGAATATTGGCCAGTGTCCTAAACAACAGCATGAGCTTGGTGCCAAAGACCCCTTCAAAATACCTTGTGTATTTCCCATATGCGTCCATATCGGAAAACAGGATATGCATACACTCATGTGCGACCAAATAATCAATAACCTCATTAAAAATGCGTTCCCTCAAGTCCTCGGGGGCCTTTTCATTCCAAACTCGCCTCAAGGCATTACGTATGAACGCCAAGTCGATATATATTACAGAGCCATCAGTACTAGCTATACCTCCAGCACTAGAGAAGATAATTGGCCTATTTAGGATATTTGTACTGACAGCAATCTCGATAGCTTTATATACCCTCATCCTTCTCCTAGGGCTAGACAATAGAAGTCACCATGTTCGCGAAGTTCTTATCGGAGATATACTCAGCGAATGGCCCAAGCATAAGTATGGCACTCCTTATGGTTTTTGGACCTATCCCCAAATCCCCAAATAAATCTAAGAGTGCAGAAATGTCCTTATCCTTATCAATATCGGCCTTACTCTTTGGGAGATCACCATGAAGCAATACGTATAGGTTCTCTAGGCGGCGGGGATCTTTCTCAAAACCATCAGAAGAACCAGCCAACACAATAATGGATACTGCCAGATTCTCCATACTCCTAACACTCAGAGGAATATCACGATACCCAGCTGAGGCCAAAATACTGCGTAGCCTCCTTACAAGATGCACAATAAACCTAGCATATATGGAGAGGCTTTTATCATCCATATTAAGTTTCCTTCTAAGCATATCCGTCAGGATCCGTATCTCATCCTCAATGGGATAGTAATCGTAGTAGACTAGGATTAGCCTTTCAAGAGTGGAGGTGGGTATCTCCTCGACACCCGCATAACTGGAGGGGTTGCCAGCAAAGAAGATGAAGAAATCCTCATGGCAATCCCCACGAATAATAGAATCAATAATTTCGTTCAGAAGTATTGTGAAGTTAGGTGGCATGCTTGAGATCTCATCGAAAAAAACTATACCGCCGTTAGATCTGAAATATGATAGTAGTCCCGGCCGCCTTACATAGGAACCACTAGATAGTGTCCTGCCCCCCAACACATCAAACTTTGTTACATTAGAGGAGCCAGCTATGTATAAGCCACGGATCTCAGCCTCTCCTCTAAACAGCTTGCCAATGAGTTCATCATCAAGATCCTGTAGCTTGAAAATGGACGTGTTGCCTAAACCAAAATAGTTACTTACAAATTTTTCGATGATCTTAAGCCCTATATAGCTTTTCCCAGAGCCCGCGGGACCATAGAGTATAAATGGCTTCCTAAGCTCCACAAGTTTCCATAAAAAGTCAAACCGCCTATTGTATGGCATGTCCCTGAGAGATACTACCCCCATAATACGCACCATCAAGTAAGATACTAAAAAATCTTAATCAAATTAACAACAATTAAAATGAAAAGTTCAACAAGTTGTATCCATAGCCAGAATGTGATTGGGCTACTATAAATAGCTTATAGCTGGTTGGCATCCTAAAATTTGATGATATGATATTCATTTATAAATATTCTTTCAATTTAATGAATGACTATTTATAAAGCAATATTCAGCGAGCTGATAACTATGAGAATTGAGGACTTTTCTATGAAAATCAGACTAGTACTTTAGCTAAACTAGGCAACATTGCATAGAAGTAGGTCGTTGGTATGATGATCACTAGTTTGCTAGGTAGATTATTTTAGTTCGTGAATCTATCTTGAGTGTTAGCGATATTAGGAAGAAGCCTCTAGAAGTGTGATGTAAGTTCTTTGATTACTCCTGTGATTTTAATACTAATCATATTCTCATCTGTGATTTTGTCGAGATTTTTCTCAGGTGTTTCTCTAGTAGGATGTAGATTCTGATGCCTCCCTTCCATAGTTGTTTGGCATATTCTAGTGCCTCCTCTTCTACCGAGAAGTATGTTATTAGTAATCCAACAATATTCCTGTAGCCCCTTGCCTCAGCGATATGCATTGATTTGAGGGTATCATCAATCTTCCTCTTGGGGCATTTAAGACCGCCATAAACTTCAGCCACATACGTTATGTTCGTTCTCGATAGAGCGATCATGTCTACCTCCCCAAGGGTTCCTTCATATCTCTCAACGCTGATTGTTGGTTCTATTGTTAGTTCATGTCCGAGTACGTCTTTTATAGTTACGGGCTCCGTGAGTGTTAAGAAGATCTCTCTCGTTATTGCTTCTAGCCCAATGTAGAATAGTTTGGCCCTCTCAAAGCTCAATTTTTTTAGTCTTGGAAACTCATTTATTGCTAGCCATGTGGAGAAGAGTCTATCCTTTATGATGTAGTGTATCCTCCTTTTACCCTTTGGGATCCTAAGTACTATCCCCTTCTTGCATAGTGAGTCCAATGCCGCTGGGGCATTTACGGCTTTGTCGGCGATTTCTCCAAACCTAGTATACCCCCTTGACATAATATATAATACCTCCTGTTCGGCAGCCGAGAATTTCTCTAGGAGTGCTCTAAAATAGTTGTGGAGGAAACCATAGAAGAGGCTCTCTCTCACTTTTTCTTCTATCTCTCTTCTAGTCATTGGTTTGTCTATTAGGCCCACTATCATTTTAATATATTGTGGTACTCCACCAGAAAATTCGACAATACACTCTATAGAGTCTTTAGATGGAATAATACCCTTGGCATTGAGGAGCCTTAACACGAGCTCACGAGTACTCTGTAAATCCAGTGGCTCTACAATCAACAATGCTGAGTACTGTCTAAATAATGGACCCGTATACTCTCTAAATAGCTCATATAGAGCATTTATCGATGTATCACACATGATTACTGAGAATTTTGCTCTATCCAATAGACTCTTCATGAGCTCGCCTACTGCTACTGTTCCTCCAGCCTTCCTAAATGGTTTAAAGACGGCAAAACGTCTGATTAGGGTTGATACCTCATCAAAGATTATCGTGCTTAGGTTTAGCTTTTCTACATATTCGAAAAGCCTAATAATAGCCATTTTTTCATCTATATCCCTAGCTAGAAGCCCTATCTCACGAAGTATACGTTCATCCGCTGCAATGCCGTATCTTTGAATGGAATCCATAAATTCAAGCAGTAGGTCAGAACCATTATACACCCTAAGACAGTCAATTAGCGCACCACTTAACCCCTCACCACTCAACAGTTCAATTAGCTTTTCAAGCAAGGATGTCTTACCATACCCACGGAGACCGAGCACCAGTACATGGTCTCCACTCTTGACCCATCCAATAAGGGCCTTAAGCTCCCGCTCCCTGTCAATAAATATTGACATCATAACTCACCAATCCATTAGTAGTAAATCTATTACTAATAAATTTATAACTTATGAAGACAGCAAGAATATATGTAGTACAGCATAGCAGAATTTTTCCCTTAGGGACAAGCCTCTTGCCAGATGCCCATTGCATAGTAATGAAAGCGTATTGATTTCAGTGTGTCTCAAAAGAAGGATTTGTCTGCCTAGAAAAACATAGTTGCTATGGATTGTGGTTCGTGAGACTATGGTGATCCTAAGAGAGACTGGCCATATCGTCACTAGGGCTAGAAGTTGACTCAATGTCGGAAAATATACCTGCCAATAAGGCTACTAGACACTTCACTTGAGCAAAAAATAGTAATGGAAACGAGATAACAATGTAGAGCCGTCCCCTTCACTATCCCTCCGGCTTTTTCTTCCTTCTCGTATATACTATTACTATGGTTGCTATGGCTAGTAGTACTCCAATAGAAACAATATCTATTTTTCTGTAGGTCTGTACTGTTGCTGTTGTGGTATATGTTTCTGTTGTCTTTGGTTTTTCTATGGGTGTAAAGCTATATGTTTTTGTCTCATTCTGGTTTTCAGCCATGTCCACAGCAACTATCTTGAACTCATATTCCACCGCATCAACATTGGTTATTACTGCTATGTAGTGTGTCCCATTATACTCCATCACAATACTTGTCCAAGGCCCAATCGTTCTATATAGTAGTCTAACCTCCCTGACCATAGAATCATCATATACCTCCACAACAATGGTTGCGTTCTCTCCCTCCCGGACGGTCTGAGGGTATGATACCAACCCAATTATGGGGGCTGAAGTGTCTGGAGTAAGAGGATCCAGATTGTTTGTTATTTCGAATAGATCATCCATATTGTCGCCGTCGGTATCCTCCCGTGTTGGGTCTGTACCATAGATCTTAACTTCGTCGCCATCCAGTATCCCATCCATATCTGTGTCGTTCATATCTGGGTTTGCCCCATATATCAACTCCTCGATATTTGTGAGGCCATCATTATCTAGATCGATGCCCGAGTCATATATGTTCTGTTGTGTGTTTTCATATAATACCTCCCAAGGATCAGGCATCCCATCATTGTCGCTATCCCTGAGGGCTATATAGGTATGGTATACATATATCTCATCATAATCACTCAATGTATCATTATCATAGTCATACTCTTTACCATCCAGCACGCCATCATCGTTATCATCCGGGTCTAGGGGATCTCTCCCATAGAGTATCTCCAAACCATCAAGCAGACCATCACCATCCGTATCAAAATTTGTTGCATTGGTACCATATGTATTTATTTCGGCACTATCATTAAGCTCATCCCCATCGGTATCATCATTCAGAGGGTTTGTATGATAGACCTCAGCCTCCATATAGTCGGACAATCCATCACTATCAGTATCATTATCACACGGATCACTCCTCACTAGTGATCTAACAAACCTCCCCTCAGTTATGTTGTATATTATCGCGTAGAACCCATGGATCTCCTCATAGTCGGATAACCCATCACCGTCAGTATCATTAAGGGTCGCATTTGTATGCCAAACAAAGATCTCCTCATAGTCGGATAACCCATCATCATCAGTATCATTATCGAGCGGCTTGGTACTACTATTATATATCTCGTATCCATCCAGAAGACCATCAAAATCGCAGTCCCGGATTCGGGGATCCGTATTGTGGATATCTACCTCATCCCCATCCAATAGATAATCCCTATCTGTATCGTTTAATAGAGGGTTTGTGGCCAAATGTTTCTCTCTCCCATCCGATAGCCCATCATCATCAGTATCTGGGTCCAGAGGATCAGTATAGTATCTCCCCCTAAATGGTGTGACCCTATACTTAAAGCGCCCATAATAATAGCCGATATACCTCTTCACCACACTCCCTCTCTCCTCCGTATGTGGGATATTATCCATTGTCTTCAGGGGCTCCGGACCATACGTACCATTCTTTAGATAGTTTAGTGGAAACCTAATGACCGCCCAATTCCAAGCAAAGATCTCCTCATAGTCAGTCACATTGTCGAAGTCTGTATCTCCCCTCAATGGTGAGGTACCATACATGAGTACCTCGGAACCATCAGATAGGCCATCACCATCAGTATCTGGATTTGTTGGGTCTGTCCCTAGGGGCGCAACTTCTTCACCATCAAGCAAGAGATCGTCATCAGTATCGTTGTCTAGAGGGTCTGTATAGAAGGGACCGATCATATATGCCGGCCCTGTAATATTAAAGCCATTCACCTCCCAACCATCCAACAATCCATCATAATCACTATCATTATTGAGGGGATCCGTATTTATTTCGAATTCATGGCCATCAAATAAACCATCATTGTCACAATCAGGATTTGTTGGGCTTAGTGGAGGATTATAGTACTCATAACCATCGGTCAAGCCATCGTAATCACTATCGGGAGCTGTTGGATCCGTAGATATGGAAACCTCTAGGCCGTCCGATAACCCATCAGCATCACTATCATTATTAAGGGGGTCAGTACAGTATTGCTGTATTTCTTGGAAATCTGTCAAGCCGTCAAAGTCAGTATCACTATTGAGGGGGTCTGTGAAGTACACCTCCATTTCTTCCCCATCGATAATACCATCATTATCGGAATCCGCATCCAGAATATCTATCGTACCATCACCATCACTATCACTAGAACCGGGATCTAGGCCTCTACTACCCAGATAATCATACTCTAATCCATCGATTATGCAATCACCATCTGTGTCCCTATCGGTCATGTTTGTTCCAATGTTTGTCTCGATACCATCAGATAGACCATCACCATCAGTATCCCCATTAATTGGGTTGGATCCATGGTCTATCTCATAACTGTCTGACAAGGAATCATCATCCGTATCATAGTCTGCTGGGTCAGTATATAGTATGTTGTTGTGCTATTAATATATATGCCGAATATCTCCTCCTTATCTGTCAGGCCATCATGGTCAGTATCACTTATGTTTGGGTCCGAACCATATAGTTTCTCCATACCATCACATACTCCATCATCATCGGTATCATTTTTTAGCGGATCCGAATATACTGTCCTCCTTACTGGGCCAGATATGTTATCATTAACAAATATATCCCATCCGAATATCTCGTAGTAGTCAGACACATTATCCATATCGCTATCACTACTGTTTGGATATGTGTGATATACATATATTTCGTCATAGTCGGATATGTTATCGCTGTCAGTATCATTAAGGAGGGGGTTTGCTGAGTGTCTTATTTCTTCCCCATCGGGAACCCCATCACCATCAGTATCATTGTTTGCTGGATCGGTAAGTAATATGTATTCTTCAGCCCCATCAGGTAGGCCATCACCATCGGTATCATTATTTGTTAGGTTGAGGCCGAGCATATATTCCTCCAAGTCACCTATCATGTCATGATCAGAATTACTGCATACTGGTGATGATCCTATACTAACCTCTACACCATCGGGTAGGCCATCACCGTCACTATCCACTATTAGTGGGTCAGAACCATATATCAATATTTCGTCCCCATCCATAACTCCATCATTATCACTATCATCGTCCAGAATGTTTACTATTTCATCATTATCGGGATCACCTAGAGGGTCACAATAGTGGCTCTCATACCAGTCCCTCTCAGCACCATCATCTATGTTGTCGTTGTCCGTGTCTGGATCGTTGGGGTCCGTTTTGTACTCATAGATTTCTATTCCGTCAGGGATGCCATCGCCATCCGTGTCTGGGTTGTTAGGGTCTGTACCTATACTATTCTCGAAGTCGTCTGATAGTCCATCATTATCAGTATCTATATTCATTTGGGTTCCTTCAGAATCCTCTGGGCCCGCTGTCCATTTGAGTTCGAATTCTCCTTTGAATTCTAGGGTGGCGAATACGAGATCTACTTCTGCTGCGGCATATGCTGTGAATGTTGCCGTAAAGTAGTTTCCTCCTGGGGTGAACCTGAAGTCTAGTCTTATTGTTATCCCCGCGGAGAATGTCACTATGGCTATTTCCACCTTTAGTTCTGATCCAAACCATATCGATACTGTTAGTTCTGTTGTATCCTTGGTAAAGTCATAATATATCTGTAGTGAACCTCCAAACTTTATTGATGCCGATATCTCAAGGCCTACATATTCCTGAATTCTGTCTATGACTCTAGCTACACCCTCAGGGGCAATACTACGTATTATCTCCTTCACATCTAGAGACTTCTCTATCTCGAACGATATCTTGAATGTGAAGTCTTTGAACTCGATATGGGGGATGGGCTGATCCGTTATGAATCCATTGAATTCGAATATTCCTTCACCAGTAATCTTTGTCCCTATAACGTTCAGTATTTTCCCTAGGTGGCCTTTCTGTTCCTTCGATACGCACACCGATGCCTCCATGCTAAATAGTCCATTCGAATTAATACTCATACTATACGCTATGCTTATGTTTATTGGGAACTCACCGCCCCCAAAATCTAGAGATAGTTCCTCATCCACCAATATCGGATCTACAGTGAAGACGAGGTTTCCCTCATCATCCAAATATCCCTGAGCCTGTAGGTATTGTCTGGTCAGGCTGAGGATCATATCGGCAATAAAACCTGCTGGTCCAGAAAAACCGGACTTCTCTGGGAACTTTAGGAGTGGATCAATAGGTATTAGTAGTCTTACTAGGATCTCTGGAAATGTATTGATCGTGTGGTTCACAATTTCATCAAATAGTGTCCTAGCATTTCTACGAGTCTTTGGATTGGGGCTCCTCATGAGAATTGATGCCACCCTCACACCGCCCTCTATTTCTGCTACCCTAGCATCTATCTCTCCCTCCACAACATATATGTAGTGGCCACCAGTACCATTGGTAAAGTACCTTGTTATCTCCGAGGAGTAGCAGGAGAGTATTATGTGATGTTTCGCATTGGAGGCCGCCAGATACCTAGAGAACTCAAACCATGACAGATCCATGACTCCGTCTTTCCCTCCATGGAGGACATAAACTATGATGTATGACCCGGTATCGCTCAGAAACCCCCGCAGTTCTGCGTGACTGGTTACCCTGACTAACACGGAATCAATACCATTGCTTCTGAACATATTGTACATGTTCTGGGATGCTCCTCTTAGGGATCTGTCCGAGCCGTCAAAAACTATGGCTACCCTCTGTTTCATGTTTTCTTGGGCACTTAGACCTCTAGGTAGGGCCATCAAGATTACTAATATGAATAGTATTGATATCAGGCCTTTACGCAAACTCGACACCCTCTGTGTGTGAGTCACCAGAGAAGAAGACTGAGATCCCCTTCTCCAGTAACTCAACCATAAATAATAGAAATCATATATTTAAATGCCTATCCTTTTATTCGAATGGAAGATCTATAAAAAATCTGCAAAGTCTCCAATATTAGGTGACCACATGAAATCAGAGTGGTCGTCTGTGGTGGTGTTGTTCGCTGGATATATATTTCCTAAGTGATCTTTACCCCTAATTGTACTAGGGCATCCCTAAAGGACTCAATTGGATTTTTTCTGTCAAGCCTCTTCAGAAGGAAATCCACATCGAAAGGATATGTTTTAAATCTTAGTACTTTCTCAACAAAACTCAGCTCGATTTTTCCTTCCTTAATTTTGTGGTAAAGCCATATTAGGGCAAGCTCGGTGATGTATCCTCCCATACCCAGGAATTTGGTTATCAGGAAACGATCAATCGCACATAGCTTCTCGATGGTATTATAGTCTAACTCTTGTATGGTCCTTATTACTTCTATTTGCGAGGAACCGAGAATTATTATTTTCTTATCTATGGGGTTATAGAATATCTCGTCGCGGTATAGCTCGATGATTAATGGAATATACTCACTATCTATGTTTGATATCTCTAGGAATTCTTCTAGAGTTAGTGAGCACCCATTTATGCAGTGCTCCTTTGTCTTCGCTACTCTAAGTGTTATCTCTTCCACATAGACCTCAGCATATTTTAGCTTGCTTAGATATGTGATTGAGACGAGCAGTCCATAGAATAGAAGGGTTAGTGAGGGAGAGCATATATAGACGATTGATAATATCGGCAAGGCTAATATTAAATGTTTGTTTCTTAATTTGAGAATCCTATCTTCTAGCTCTGGCATAAACATTGTGGAAAGAATGGTTGCTGGGAGAATTATGAGTAGTTTCTGTATACTGGCTAGAGATAGTATTGCTTCCCATCGAACCAAATAGGTTATGATAAGTAAGAAAACTGAAACACCAAGAAAATATAGTACATGCCTTCGCGTTGAGTCAAAGTATATACTTTTATCCTTCATATGGCTTCTCTTAGTGATATTTATGGTCAAGTATAGTGAAGCCGCATAACATAGGAACACCAATATGATCGATAGAATGCTTAATAGTAGGGCTGAAGCTGGGCTTAGACTAAGAGTATATAATAGGTAGGGGCGCATAATATTTTGACTCAAATCGAAGACATATGCCAAGAAGAGGATCGAGATAACCACGATAAGGAAATAGGAGACAAACCTTATTCTGGATTCACCCACTGGTTTATTGCCACCCAAAGCATTTTCTCTCAGCCTATGATATAACTCTTTCCTACAGATATAGTGTATAAGTTGTAGGGCTATAAGGGCCAAGACCAAGCCGTCAATGAAGAACCCTGGCATTGGGTCAAAGGTATCTGGGATGAGATCATGATCAGAGTCTATAAATCTAGGGTTAAGCCCATTGGAGACCTCAAAATAATCCGATAAACCATCAGAATCCGTATCTGGATCTAATGGATCTGTGAGAAGGGCGACTTCTTCACCATCACTCAGTTTATCATCATCGGTATCAGGATCCGAACTATCTGTCCCTATCATATCCTCATAATCGTCACCAATACCATCACGATCTGTGTCGTAAGTATATTTTATGAGCTTTGTTTTAGTATCATTACTGAATGTAAATAGGAATATTCCTGGCTTAAAGCTGTATGAGAGCGACTCTAGGGACATATCATCAATATTGATGGGTAATGTGACGTTCGTGATCTGTTTTCCCGAGATATCGAATTTACTGATATGTATTGAGGATCTACATGATCCAACAACTATTATGCGTTTATGGACCATAAGCAATTCCATCGGATCAAAATCTAGATCTACTTTCCAACCATTTAGTTTTATTAATGTTGAGTCGGACAACAATGCATATATTTCCTCATTATCCCCAACGGTAATATCGACCACATAACTCCCAGTTACATATGTACCCTCCTCATGACCATCACTGGAAAATTCCAGAATCATCCCCACTGGATGAATAGTCGAGCTAAGGGTACCACTACACCCCCCTATGTAGATATTACCAGACTCATCAACAAACACGGTGAAGGGATAATCATCACAATAATCCTCTTGGGAACCCCAAGTTGATACCCAATATACATGCCCACTAGTACTAATTTTTGCCAGAAATATGTTACGATCGACATAGAAAAATATATCCCAGAAACCCTCAAAATAGCTACCAACAATTATGATATTGCCATCAGAATCATTAGCAATGAATTGGCCATACGTTTGACCATGGATAGTATCATCCACTTGAAAACTTATTTCCCAAATAAGTTTACCCTCCAGACTAATTTTTTGTACAATCGTAATAGCACATATATCACAGGTAGGTTTCAGAAGAAGAAGGTAGAGAAAACCATCGAGATATAAATAATCCACAAAAATAAGGTTACCCAAGGCATACTCCGTGGAATATAATAGCGAACCATTCGCACTGGAAAATACCGAGATATTCAATGTTCCATTACTAGATCCGACGAATAATATATTGTCTCCCAGAAAGAAAGATTTGCCATGATCATAACTCAGATCTTTCACCCAAGAGCTTACTATTATGGATACATTGTGGCGATAAACATAGGGGTTATACCACAAGGTAATAGAAACGAAAATGTATAGGAAAACGAGCAAAGAGCGTTTATTTCGCATCCACACACCTAGTGAGCCAGTAGTCAAAAGACTCTAAAGGAGCCCAGCCACATAAAAACCAATAAAAGTATGTGGTATTCCATTTATAAAAATAGTCAGATAATCAAATATGCTACAAAAGATCCACGAGAATGAGCCAGAATCCCTGTTTCAATAAAGCAATGAAGATTATCACTAAATGGGATATAGGAGGTGAACATTTGATATGATCTTTCTATTTTTTATCCACTGTGTGAGGATATTGCTGATATTGGAATAGATGGATTAGAGTT
>CAZVPA010000041.1:0-12098 GCA_964628995.1 uncultured Nitrososphaerota archaeon
AAATATGCTATTCATGGTAAATACTGATAGTTCCTCCCCTGAGGAGAGACTTTACATGCTCTACAAACTATTATTGAGGAAAGACCCCTGTGCCCTAGAATTATTCCAGAGGTTATCAGGCCTAAACCAATTCCTGACGTTTCTACAGACAGCACCATTCCATAGTAGAACCAAGGTTGTGAGGGTCGGAGAATACATATTAATCGAGACAAAAACTGGTGAGGGAGGGATATTTGTTATTGGGTTGGATGAAAACTATAACTTCTTCTGCCACAGACTACCAGAGGGCATAATGGTTGACACTCAGGACATATCTGAGAGGGAGATACGGAGACTCATGGGGTTTGATTTCCACTCATGGGAGATGCGGCGAAGGAATTACTACCCAGGTGTCAGAGTGAGGCTACAGGGGGATATAGTTGTTTCATTCATTGAGACCTTTATGAATGATGTGGAGTTCTTCCTTTACACAGCGATAAGAATGGTTATTCCATCAATGTACATAGATTGGAATGATAGGCTATATAGACATGCTAGGGATCTCATCAAGATCTTGGCGAGGCGTGGGTACTATGATACCGAGCTACTCGGTGAGCTCCTTGATCGACTCATGAGATATAGATATGGGAAAAACGGCCTGAGGAAGCTTGAGGAACGTATACTAAAGATAGTTGATAGATTGGTCTCGGATGAAAGGATATACAGAATAAGAATAGGTAACCACATTGTAAAGCTCATCGGGACACATCTAGACCCAATGGAATATAGGTTGGTAGACACAACCCCTGAGAGGGATCTTTGGCTAATGTCAAACCGTATATTCGTGGTTTTGAGACCCCATGTGATAACGGCATATCATGATGAGCATAGAACTACAAGCATGTGGGTCCCAATATCCATCATTGAGATAGACACTCTCAGAAGCTCCATCTACCAAGTCCGTCGAGACAATATTGAAGCCCCTATAGAGCAACCAACCACATTATTGGATAGGTTTTTCTCCATAGGGGAGACATTATTCCTAGATGGTGATGACAATGGATGAGCAGAGAGTGATAGATGAAATCTCAGTACTATTCAAGAATCTCGGAGAGGGTTTTTCCACCCAGATAATGATGGGTCTGGATGAACATATTGGCATCCCAAGGGCAAACTATATGGTTATCTCCCAGCAGCCAGAACTAGCAATAAGGTATCTTGAGCCATTACTCGATGTGGATGAACTCATACCAATTGTTCTCGGGGTGATATGGCGAGTAGCAGAGCATAACCATAGTAAAGTATTATTCAGCACCCTACTGGATATGTGTAGGAAACATGGAGGATATAGCAGGTTCATACTGTATATTATTGCTAGGGTATTCAAGGGGGAGGGAAACACCATAATAACGCATGAGGATGCCATGGCACTATTGGAGACAGCATCATCACGTAGGGATCTTATGGACAGGATCATTACTCTAGGCCACATATTCGAAAATACATCGGACCTCCAAGTCGCAGAAATACTCCTCAATATCCTCGAAAAAAATCATGGACTAATGAGACACATCGTTGATGCACTGGTAAGAATATTTGCTAGTTCTTCTCCTCTACTTGATAGATATGGGAGGATTTTCCATAGGTTGAGTCCAGTAAGGGCTGAGGCATTGCTGAGGGCAATAGGTCTCCTACAGATATATAACTATGATGCATATCACAAGAATCCAAACCTAAGATATATCATAATGTACAGTCTACTGAGGGGAAGCGAAAGACTAAGGGCCCAGGCAATAGTCACATTGGGTTATATATTTAGGTCTAGCGGCATAAAGTATGTTGCTTCACTCCTTAGGAGGTTCCTCGGGGTGAGCAAGATTGTTGATATAGCAATAGCGAGAGCCATGGGTCTCGTATATAGGCGTACTGGGTCTCCAATAGCCAGAAGAATGCTGGTAGATCTACTATCCAGGAGGGATCCCGATGTAGTCAAGGAGACATTGCTCGCCTTTGGGGAGGTATTTGAGGGGACAAAATCTAGGGAGATACTAAAGATATTTGAGGCCTACTACAGGGACGACCTGGATAGATACTATTTCCATGCGATCAGAAAGATCTACGGATCAGAACCACAAAAAATAGCGGTAAACATACTCACGATTAAGGGGAAGACTCTACCAGAGTTCATGGAGAGGATTATTGGGGATACTGGTGATACCAACAGAAAACAGGATGGAACACTGCGGATAGACAAGCTAATGATAAATTATTCCCCCCAATATGGCGTGGCTATAGCCAAGTATTCGCTGTGGATAGTCCCGATAAGGGTCAGGCCTGTACGGCTGGATAACTATGTGGTGAATGCGGGGGCAATAATATTGGTGCTGGACAATAACATGCAGAATCCATTACTCATAGGACTACTGGCCAATATCCTATGGAGGACTGTTGGACATGTCCCAATAATTATTGTCAACACAATGGGGAAGCCTAGAAAAGATGTTATTGATAGGATACTGGACTATATGGGTAGGCTATCAAGAAATGCTGGAACAAGAGTCGAGTATGTTGATGCCGACGATTATAGGGATATTGATGATTTCCTAGAATACATAACGGATCTATCAATAAACAACCTAGAGGCCAACAGAACAGGGGGAAACCGTATTAATGTTTCACATTAGGGATTTTAGTAGAGTGGTATTATATCATGTATTTCCCAGTATATCTGGGGAATACGATGGATGAAGCCACAATAGCCTATGTGGGGAAAATACTTGATACCCTACGGGGATTATCAGAGAGTGAAAAGAGGCTCATGTTGGCGTTTATTGAGAATAGGAAAATCACAATATCACAACTCCTATCATTGGGCTATACCTATGGGCTCTCAGGGATAGACACCATAAGGACATTAATCATGCTCATAAACAAGAATCTCGTAATCCCAATATTTCGCTTTCCAGAGGATCCTGGGAGCCTACTGACGAAGACACCATTCGCTGGGTTATTCTTGAGTTTTCTTGAGATAGTAGATATGAAGAAACTTTCTAGAAAATGGAGGGACCGCTTGGAGGGAATAATAAATGAGTTAAAGAGGGGCACCGAGGATCTTATGGAGATAGGTATGTTCGGGAGAATAGGGCGGCCCATGTACCGCAAGAGGGTCTCCCCATGGTCCATCATAGGGAAGTTCTACGAGGTCTCCAGGCCAGAATTCATCATTAGTCATATTGAGGCTCTGTTTAACACGGAGATCCCTGATGAGGATAGGAGAGGATATATAATACGTATGTTGTCGTATGCTCTATTATCCATATGGATGGGGTATTATCTCGCAAAAACACATGGGAGTGCTGGAGTCATTGAGAGGATATATCCCTACGTGCTCGAGAGAACGTTAGGGCTCCTAAGGCGAGAGAGCCTGGGGGATTTATTTAGAGATAGGGGATACATCGATACAGTACTTACTAGGGCATCCCAAATAATCAGTTTTGCCTGTGAGACAATAAAAGAGCTATTTTTCGTAGGCATTGAACCACAGGAGTATTTCGCAAGAGAGCTCCTAAAAAGAATAGACCATCTAGTAGACATAATATCCGAGTACAAGCCAACGAACATGAGGGAAATCATTAATGAGCTAGAAAGAGCACGAAGCCTTATCTTGACATAATATGATTCCACGAAATCATTTCTCTCCCTGCTTTATCCTCTCTATGAAGTCTATTGTGAGTGAATGTAGATCAATATAATCCTCCTCATCATAATTCTCACGGATCTCCGGGTTCGCTATCCACTGGACAAACCATGCTGGCCCTAACTCCCTAGTAACGCTTGAGAAGGATTTTTTCTCCAATCTATACACGTAAAGCCTGTTTTTTGTTGCGACTATCAACTCGTTTTCCCCATCACCATCAAAGTCGGCGAATGCTATGTCGCTAATATCTTCCTCCAATTTTATCTCTTTCTTTTTCTTTTCTCCTCCTTTATCCTCTTCTTCCATACTTAGGAACTTCTTCAGGAACGATATTAGTGAGAGGTCAGATGGGCCATTATCAATAACACGCACAATTGATGCTCCCCTTTTCTTTTCCAACCATACAGTAGCATACCTACTAAACTTTCTCCCCCTAACGAGATACCCATAGGTATCATCCCACTTATTCCTTATTTCTGGAATGGACACATAGTAGAGGTTTTCACCATCAGAGCATCTTGTTGTGTCATCAATAAATATGCTGTCCCCATCAACCTCATATATTGTGTAGCCTGTGGCATCACTAACAAATATCTTGTTCCCCAATACCACTGTATGTGCTGGCGTATATGAGCTCGTGGGCATTACGCATTGGCTCCACCTATTTATCACCCCCAAGCTGAACCTACCAAACACTATGAGCTCATCCATATAGTCCCCATCCACATCACCAACACAGAAATTCTTTATGCCTTTGAAAACCCTATAATATATCTTATCCTCATATGGATCAATTATGTATATGGCACCACCACCAGCAAGTAGCAATATCTCGTCCCGTCCATCCCCGTCAATATCTCCAGAGCGAACACCAAGTACGTCTTGATCTATATATTTGGCATAAGTCTTATGTTCCCTAGGACTACCAATAGTATATTCCTTCTCGATAACAGTCCCATTAAGGGCTATTATCGTGGCATATATTCTACCAAACATCGTTGAGACTTGGACTACCTCCTTACGGAAATCTCCATCAATATCCGCAAAAACCATATGTTCAGAGGCACTTGGTATCCTCAGGATGGGGATACCCCACTTAAGGATTTCAGTATAGCTCCCCCTCACAATAACGAGTTCGTCATAGCCATCATAATCAACATCATCCACAATGAAGTATCTTATTGGACTCTTCACACCGATTTTTATGCTCTCACCAACGAAACATAGACCATCTGGTGTCATAAGGAAAATCCTAGATCCAGGGAGTACACCAATACCACAGGGTTTTTCATTAATCTTCATATTCTTTACAAGCTCTAGATCACGCATTCTATATATCTTTACCTCCGTTGGTGACGAGAGATATATATGCTCGGAGTCATAGGTTATCCTCGGTTCCGTATTCCCTATTGGGAGTCTTCTTATAGTGTTGCCCTGATAGTCAATAATCGAGGCCTCCTCTGAAGTCAATATCATAATTGTATCCTTGTACGGCATGGCATATACCATATCACCGAAATCCTTAAAGAAGACATTGTTCCTCTTTAAGTCGATTATGAGTACCTCTTTGTTGCTGACAGCCAGAAAGAAAACCCCATCACTATTCTTGATAAAGTAGCAAATAAAGTCCTCAACACTAGCTCCAAACCTCTTAAGCACCATGGAAACATTCATTCTCCTCATGATTCTCCTCCCACGCCAATAGAGTATGTGCCCATTGAGGTATGTGTAGTAGTAGATATGATCACTTACTCCATCTATCGCTATCTTTGTGAAGGGTTTGGTGAGAATCATCATTGTCTCCATACCTTTCCTCGAGAGACGGACGACCTTTCCACCAGCTAGGACAGCTACTATGTTATCCCCATCATTCCTCCTCTCTATGGTGAAGTCATATATTCTACCATTGATCGGTGGCACCATAATTCTGGCTATTATTTTACCATCCTTGATAACCACGATACCAGTACTGGATATCAACGCGATCTCGTCTCTACTATCCCCATCAAAATCCAAGCATGCTACTCTTTCTATATCTAGGAGATCCTCCGAGTATATTAATTCTAGATCCACATACCTGTGGGTGTCATTCATCCTGATCACCCAACAGTAATAAATATGACATTCCCATATTCCGATAGTTTTTTGAGATATCCAACTAGGATGTCTCTATCATAGAATTCACGGTCAGATATAATGTATATTTCCACCTCAACAAATTTTTTCGCAATATCCAGAGCAAACTCTAGTGCAGGAGACAGGAAGGTGATATCTCCCCTTCTCTCCAAGTTCAGCATCACCTCATTAACCAACATTACTGGATTCATCGAGGCCTCACATGCATAATGTACTCTATCACTAAACAATGCAACGATCGTTCTAGTATTATATTCACCTAGAGCCTCTAGAAGGGCTCTAAGTGTGGCGAGAGCCTTGGGCATATGTTTATCCATCGAGTAACTATTATCAAACAATATTATTGTGGGTCTTGGCTCCGCTGTCGTTGGGATTGGTTCCTTCTTGAGGATTGTTATCGTTGGTATTAGTATCCCAGACCTACGGATACTTCCAAGCCAATCCACACTCTTTATGGGTTCGCTGGGCCTCCATAGGCTATAGAAACAATAGTTTGTCTGTATCTTACTCAGGGTTTTTGTCTCCGAAATAAGATTGATAAAATCCTCGCGGCTTATGTTTATCCATTGTGGCTCTATTCTCTCAAGATTTACCTCAGTTTTTTGGGGTATAGGTAATACCTTGACTTTGTCTCCCCCCATAATTACGGGTGGTTTGTTAGGCATATCTATCCCTCTCGGGAGGACATCTCTCCCCAGAACCACGGGCTCTAATGGCACAAATATCACGGTATTATCGAACATCGCTACCTTAGCAATTGTTCTTAAGACTCCAAGTGTTTTATCGTAGACTGTCCCATTTCCCTCCAAAATATCCATTATTCTCTTTGACTCGGGCATACTGACCCCTACTGAGAGCCCAGCAAATGTCTCTTCGATCTCGAAATAGATTTTCGATATTCTTGTCGATCTAATATGCCCCATCCTAACCTTCACATGCTCATAGAACTTTCTGAGTCCAGCCCTATAGGCGTCAGCATATTCTGGAAAGTACTCTGGTGCCATATAATCCACAACAATATCGTAGGTAATATTTAACACATAGTCAATCATGTCCCCCATAATGATGTTTCTCAGTTGTTTCTTAAGGGCAAAATGAATATCGACTCTTTTTGGTGAGATCAATATGTGTCCTATCTCGTGGAGTACTCCCGTGATTAACATATCTCTGTCATCTAGATCCTTCGCTATGTATATCCTCGATAGGTCTGTATAGAGGACAAAATCGTCAACATTCTTCACCCTTACCGATATGCCGAATTTTTCTCTGATATAGTCTATCAGCTCCTGGGTCATCCTCCCCGCCTCAAAACCCTATATGCTGCTAGAGGATTCATAGATGCGAGTAGGAATGGATATTTCTCTAGGTCTATCATATCTAGGATTTCTTTTGGAATCTCATTGTCGGGCTTCCCCATAAACCCTAATGGCTCCATACTATCAATATTTCTACCATCCCCAACTTGGAGGGCCCTATATACCCTAGCTAGGACATCAAAATCATCGACAATATGCTTGATTCTGGATATGTCCAGCCTCTTCTTACGGTGCATCATCATAAGGAATTCTAGGCCCTCATCAGGATATAGATCCACTTTCTTTCTCCCATTGTTTATTAATTGGTATATCGCATCTAGCATATTATTACTCTCCATCTCTCTAATGATTTTTCTCTCGTCAGGCCTATCAGCAGAGAACTTTAGGTGGAAGTAATGTCCGAATGCCACATAATCCCTTAGCATATAGTCATAGATCCTCGAGACAGTATCGTTAGAATCAACAATTCTATCTATTATTTTGAACTGCCCAGTACTATGTAGGAAGTCTAGTAGGAGTACTACTCTCCCAAAATCCCTCTCCTCCAAGGCTCTCCATAAGTCTCCTTCTAATCTTTCCAGTAGGGGCATACTATATCTCTTCTCATCGATTTCAACATGTATTTCCTCGAACCCAACGAGTTTTTTGATGTGTTTCCTTATTCCTAGCTCATCAGCGATCTTACCAGAGATATATATGTTGCCTGAAGCATCAAGCCTCTCCAATAATCGATATAGTGTATCCTCCTCGAATACCTCTCTACGTAGGAGGTACATTGTCAGGAATACATGGGGGTTCTGCTCCAGCACTATTCCCCCGAGCCAACGATAGTCATCCACGGATAACTGATTGATATTCCTCAGCAGGAAGTCCGGATCTGTATCCAGTAGAACCCTAAGGATTATTCTCCTCATATTCTCCTCCTTCAGCGCTCTCCTCCAGAGAAACTCGCTGTATATTGGGGATACCGATGAGAAGGCTAGGCAGAGTTCTAAATATTTGTTAATAGTTTTCTCAGCAACAGATTCATCCAAAACCCCTACAGCCAAGTCTAGCAGTATGTTCCCCACAGATCTCCTAGCACGTGGTTTTTTCTCAAGCACCATAATCTCGTCCCCCAAGATAACAACATATTCTAGTTCATCCCCAAATTTAATCGCTTTGACTTTCAACTCAGAATACTTACAGTATCGCAATACTGGACACTTAAGCTTGGTATCCCAAACAACATTAGAATTATTGACTCGGAATGTGCATAGTCTATCCCCATCCAGTACGAGTCCATGCTTTCTCCTGAGTTTAATCTCCACACTGACTACTTTTCTATCTAGGAATAGTGGCCTAATTTCCGTCTCCGAAACATGCAGTATGTTGTGGCGCCCTCCTGCTTCTACATGTGCATAGTTTAGCTTGGGTGGTTCCCTAGGAGACAAAAATAATATCTCTCCATTGGAGGAGACTATCATTACTGCTGAACCATAAAAACCACCAACAAGCACGGCTGCGATCCATATATCGGATACCTTTTTTATCCATAATACCCTCATAAATCGTCCAAATAGTGAACTCAGGTATAAATCATCTAGCAGGTTTGTCTGGATGGGATATATTGATCTGGAAACCCTATCGATACCAACAATAGTACTTAGCGATCTATCGGTGGCGAGTGATGTTTTCTGGGGTTTTCTCTCCCCTTCAGATAGATATGTTGTTGTGTATCTATAGCTACCGTGGAATCCCCCAAAGAAGTCCACAACATTATATATGTCTCCATCTCCCCCCTCCGAAGCCCTCTTTATTAGGACCTCTATCTCATCATCATCGTCAATATCACCCACAAGTATGTCTGAATCAAAATCGAGGAGATTCACCGTGCTTAATGATCCTGATCTGAAGGACAACACATGCTCGATAGCTACTGGATATTTTCTATATAGCACGACGCAGAGCTTATCCCCGATATTTGTTAGGTATCTCCTATATGCATAGGTACTATATATGGTGTTACCAGCACCATCAACGATGTATATGTGGTTTTGTGTGCTTATGGCTACTAGTTTTCTATTTCGATACTCAACGGTTGCCATACTTATTGTCTCCTCAGGAAAGAGTACCAATGGCTTTCGTTGTAGCCTACCATTTTTTATCACCCCTACGCCATATGGTCCGAGAATAAGGATCTCGTCTCTTTCATCATCATCTATATCCAGACATCTAACACTTCTCGCATTGGGCACAACTATTGGCTTTGTTTTCCTCATATCTATTGGGAATACTAGCGGGAGTATGAGGATGTCACTACCTCTGAGGAGTACTACGGATGGTTTCTTCCCGTCAAGTAGCCCTACATCCACAAATCTATATCCAACGCCCCTATGGTATATGACCTCAAAGCCAACCGACCTCTGCATGGCCTCCTGCCTCCAGCATCTTTTCTATTGTCTCTATTTTTTCTCTCAGCCTAGCCTTCTCAAGCATTGATCTCAAGGGTGGCCATATTATGGTCTTAAAGTACAGTATTGCTGGGTAAAAACTTAGGTTTTTGTCCACCAGATCCACAAGTGTGTCGATGGATGAGCTGGAGATCCTGCCATTCCCAAAGTTCTCGAGGATTTCATCACAGAAATCAATGAACTCGGAGATTCTCTTCACAAGTTTGTTCCTGATGACATACTCCTCGACAAACCATCTCTTCAGCCAGTCATCAGAACCGGTATAGAAGCCTCGCGCTAAGGTGTCTGATCTGACATTTATTCTGTGTGCAGCAACATACGGAAACATTGTTAGGAACATGTCTAGCGATATTCTTTTCTTGTTTCTTAGCCATGAGAAAGCATAGGTATATTTAAATAGGTCCCTCAGGACTCTAAACCCCATAGGGGCCACTAGGAAATAGCACGGATCCCTCTCCGCTCTCTCACATACCCCCTCCATCACACACGGAGGCCTTATCGATATATCCATAAGCTCATTTCTCTTGAGTCTATGGCAAGTGAACGAGTAGTATAGTAACACAACAATTTTCTCCACCCTATAGTCTAGGCGTGTCCTCTCTGATAGGCGTCTCGGTATGATCTTATTCCAGAGGACTTTTAATGACTCGAAGTCCAGTCTCTCATCCTCCGGTACATCATTGAGGAAAGCTTCGTATGGCTCAAGAAAACTCCTAGAAATAAAAGCATCTACAAGACCGAGTGATTGGTCATATCCAAGCTGTTTCATTGTTATCGATATATTTACTCTGTCAAGTAGGGCCCCTGAGAGTTTCCTACTGGCTATGTCTAATGGATTTATATCCATAACCAGTAGGAAGTTATCCAACTTGAGTTTCATGCCGGGAATACTTGTTATCTCCTTCTCCGACAGTATCTCCAGTATGGCATTCTGGATTAGGGGGGACGCCCTAGACATCTCATTTAGATATTTGAAAGGCTTCTCCACGAATGGTCTAAGTATTATTTTTTCCTCACCCCCAATGAGGGCGGCTAGGTCATACCTATAGAATAACTCATACTCAGTGATGTTCTCATGGAGGGAGATCTTACATATGTGTTCTGGCGACCCAAACATGGCTACACCATATATGTATACTAATTGATCCTTTCCAGTACCATACCTACCCCTCAGGAGAATGGAAGAATTTTTTATTGTGCCCGCCGACAATAGCACATCTATGTCTATCTCTGGGATCACTATCTTCTTCAAGATCTCCTTCTTCAGCTTCGCAAGCTTGTTCTTCATGTCTTTCTCGAAGTCATCGAGATCCATTATGACCCCCTAACCACTATTTATCAGGTTTATTTATATATAGGTAACTACCAGCATATGTAGAAATACAATGATAAGAGAGTTAAAAGGGGTAGTGTTGTTTATCTCGTTACCCTGTAGTTCTCCTCATTGAAAATATGCTTTTTTGAACAATTTTGAGGGAAGAAGCCCACAATAGCTCCATGGATCTATGTTCCATGTGATAGATATACATGTTTATTGTGAAAAAATCCATGTGGAGCTTTCATTGGTCGATGTTAGATTGGATAGAAAATATATCTGTCTCGCCATTAGGTACATTCCTTTAAATATTGACATAGAATCTTACATATATTTGGTGATAACTATTTCCACCTTCAGGATCGACCGAGGGTGGAAATATTTCGGAACTTTGGCCAGATCCTTTTCGGAATTGAGTACATACGTAAACAATCTGTCTAGGGGGGTTACGGAAAGGGTCAAGGATATACCCATAAGCATCAATATTAGACGCAGAATCATAAGGCTTTCTGATGGAAATAGGGAATATGTAAAGGATATTGATGACCCTCTTAAAGTTTTTCTATCAAGGATATCAATGCTCGCCCCAAAGCGGAGTTTAGGGGAAGTTTTGATGAGTATATGTAGCGAGATAATTAGATTAAGTAATAATTTCTCACGCGGATATGAGGACATACTGTATATGGTTCTTGAGTTACTATTATATGTGACCTTCCCTATGGAGTGCATAAATACGGATCTTTTATTTGAGTTCTTCAATAGGAAATTTGGAATTAGTGTGGGTAAGCTCATAACAATCCAGAAGGCCTTGGAGAGTAGGGGGTTGATTGCTACTAACAACCTGACCAAAATTGGGGGTAGATGGGCCAGAAGAATTTTTCTATCCTACCTACACTATATATTTGATGTCCCAATGTTACCCTTTATCGGAAGGGAGAGGATGGGTAAGCTCAAAAGCTATGCGATATTTCATGCTCCTCTCGAGCCACGTATACCATTACAATTTTTCAGTATGTTGAGTAGAGATCTTGGTGGAAGGGATAGACGAAAAATCACCAAGCTGGTGTTAAACACGATTAGACATAATATCAGTGAGTTGGTTGGTAGAGGCATCATCCTGCTGGGTTTATACTCTAGTAGGAATGAAAAAAAGCTAATAGAACACATATTTGGTGAGGTCAAGTGTGTTCTTGGGGCATATG
>CAZVPA010000041.1:12108-15998 GCA_964628995.1 uncultured Nitrososphaerota archaeon
ATGGTAATAGATTTTAGAGACATAATGAATTATATCTACTGGATTGATGAGAAACGTGGTGTCCCTATATTTGAACATGTATTGGCAGATAATATGCCTCAACCCATGAGGCAACTGATAGATGGTCTTAGGAGGGATGACTTCATAATATATTTCGGACCATATCCTGGGATAACAGCAATAAAATATGGCTATTTGACAGAGGGCAAGCTTGCTGGTGTCCGTCTTGCTGAGGATAGGGAAAGCGCCATAGATATTCTAGCATTCATCAGGTTCTCGAGGGAGCTATTATACAATTTTAATAATGACATAAACAGGTTATCCAAAAGTGCTATTAAGACTGTAGGGAAAATCAATAGTTCCCTAAAGAAAGGAAAAAAACTTAGAATAGAGTTCGGTAGGAGCAGAATAGAGGTATCCCCACAGAATCCATCATTAATTGATATCTCACGAAATGTGATGGTGGACTCTGGGTGTCTAAAGAACCCATTCAGGTCGCGTATGCAGATATATCCATTTGGTGAGATAAAACTTGTGAAGCTTCAATCCCTATTACAAAAGGGTGTAATATCAATCAAGGGGAGGATATATCTGAGGGATATTGTAATCCCAGGGATATACAGTATCCCCTATGATAGGATCGTAATGGATGGGAATAAACACGTGTTAGAGTTCATGTTTAGTGATGAGGAGACATATGTGGAGGTTATGGAAGGCGTACCAGAATGGATAAGAAGATTCCTCATGGATCTCAAAATCAGGGAGATACACATAGGCATAAACACACTGAGGCGGGGTAAAAAGATCGGCAGAAGTGTCTTTATGGCAAGACCCTATGAGTTTGCGCGCATGAGGAGATCAATACATCTCATCTTCGAGGCACCATACTATGGGCTATACAGGTATGCCTTCTATGCCTTCGCATACCCCACAAAAATATCGTTCAAATAGGTCATGCTACTCAGAATATTGAGGCACAGGAATATCTATTAACCCCATAAAAATTTTTGATCTTTGTGATATTAGAGGCATTAGCCTTAAAAAATAGAAGTGTTTGCTAAAAAACTTTTGTGGGCTATATGTATTCAACTATAGCATCAAAACTATGTCTCCGTCGGAAGCTATTCACTAGTTTTATTGCGTTTTCTTTGTCCTGTTTACTCATTTTGCTGTTTCTTATTGCGTGTATCAGAACCCTACTCCTGCTTTCCGCTAGCTCTTCTCTATATCCACCAACGAGCATATCTTCTTCGAATTCATCAATGAGTCCTCTGACCTCATCTAGGTGTGTTAGTCCACTCTCACCAATATCCCTTACATTTTTTCCCATAAATATTGCTCCACTACGTACGACCAAGAACTTCCCAGCCTCGAATGTTATTCTTCCCTTCACCACTCTGTCATAGAACAGATATGCGTCCTTCACTAGGTGGTTCTCTTTATCCAGCTCTATTAGGACGACCCTACGTATCTGTGTTGTTGTTACCTCGTTAAGATCTCCAAGTTTTTCAATGACACGTTTAGCGATAATCTCTCCGAGCTCTCTAGAGCCACCAGCCCTAACGATACTTCTAACTATTTTTTCTGGATCAAAAGGCTCTACATCCCCATTGAATTTCTTTACTATTCTCGGCAATGTGGACACCGAATATGAAGTGTCGGAGACAATATATAAGGGATACTATTTCGTAATATTCTCCATAGTGAAAGAGTTGAGGATAGACTTTTGGACATATCAACACTTAGGGTTGGTCTGGAACTATTATAAGACTTTTTTAATATCATGTTCTGATGTATAACTAGGGTGTATTTTATGGTTACGTTCCATGTGAGCTGTCCTAAGTGTGGCGAAGAGGACACTATTGAGCTAGCCCCGGAGGAGATGGATGAGGAATATGGTATTACAAGGATAGGTCTGATACATAGGGGGCACGTATTGATTGTTGATATTGATGCCCATATGTTTGTCCGGGGAGCATACCTTACCTCACTCCCGAGGGTATTTCCAAATGTAAAGCTTTTCTTTAAAGATTACAGGGTGACGATCCATCCAGTTATAAAGTCTGACTCCCAACTCGCCATAATCCATGATGGGGAAAAACATATAGACATAAGGGCATTCTACAAATACTTCCTAAGGATATATGAAATTCTCTCCACAGCACTAGAGGTGATGTCTAGAAATGCTAAGTATGGGTGGTATAGGGGGGATATCAGCATTTTTGACACAACATTTGATATTGCATTGGGTAAAGGAGTAATGTTGTTGCTCAAGACAAATATTAGGAGTTGGGATCAAAGGACGCAGATACTCAGGAGGATACATAGCATCATCCTGCGGGAGGGAATACCGAATGAGGAAGTCCTCAGAGAAATCGTATTATCGATCAATAAATAAAAAGCGAACCCCATAGTATCTCATATCAATACGAAGATTTGTTTTTCTTCATCAAAAGAAAAACCGAGCTATCAAAAACCGAAAACATACTCATAGAACTCCAAGCATATACATTATCATCATCCTTCTTCATCAATGTACTATTGGCTTATTCTTCTCTTCAGCTCCTCATAGCTATCCTTTATTTTCTCTATTGATACTGGTATTGCTGGGGTTATAATCCCTCTTGGTGTTATTATGGTAACATTGCCCCGTTCGGCAAATTCCTTTGCTAATTCAATGTAGTCAACACCATATACAACTAGAATGATTTTCTTGGTGGTTATCTCCCCCCTATATCTGCTCAACTTTATGGCCTTTCTCAAAACCTCCAAAATGCTTGAAGGACCTATCCTAACCTTACACTCCCCAATAATAACAGTATCATCAGCCTCACCATAGATATTAATTTCAATAACACCACTAATCTCAAATCTCCTCACAGGAATATATATCTTTAATACGCGCTCAAGATAAAGAGGTACGATCTCAAGAGCTTCAGCCTCGATATCATACGTTATGCGCCTAATTGAGACCTTAATATCGGCGACATCCTTGGAGATACTCT
This sequence comes from uncultured Nitrososphaerota archaeon, assembly GCA_964628995.1. Lineage (GTDB taxonomy): Archaea > Asgardarchaeota > Njordarchaeia > Njordarchaeales > Panguiarchaeaceae > Panguiarchaeum. The sequence goes on from CAZVPA010000041.1 coordinate 15,114, forward strand.
CCAACTTTGCCCCATGCTCCTTGAGCATGCGTGTGTGTTCGTCAAGGATGCTCTTGTGCTCCTTGAGCATGCGTGTGTGTTCGTCAAGGATGCTCTTGTGCTCCTTGAGCATGCGTGTGTGTTCGTCAATATCGCTATGCATCATCTTTAGTGCCTCCAATATTTTTTGTTCGAGGCTCGCGATTAGTTGAAGGATTTCTTTGATTTCGCTGAACTTTTTGTCTAGGCTCTCTATTTTCTTTCTCAGGTTCTTCAGTATGAGTTCTGCGTCATCAAACAGTTGTTCTATCTGGACACCCACATTGTACACCCATAATAATATGTTTCAATATGATTATAAATTATCAACATTCAAGGGATTATAGGTATTGAAGGTGATGGATTTTTGGCGAACGATATTATGGCTATGACATAATCAAGGACGCATTTGATATTAGTGTAATTATAGTATGTATTACTGTTAGATAACCAAGCGCCCTATCCTTTGGTACGGCCCAACCATCTTATAGATCTATCAATCTGAGATAGAGGGTCTATATTTCTAAAGAAGTTAATTATGTTTCTTAGTCTTCTAAACGACCCGAATGTTTTCCTAACAACGCGCTTGGGGAGGCCAATCCTTCTATAGTTTTTCTCTTTTTTAATGTCCTTTTGAAAGCTTCTTTATGTAGCGTTTTAGTAGGTATCTAGCCTTTCTGACTAAGCTTGGCCTAACCAAACCGTCGTACTTCGCCAAAACAGCCTTCACTTCCTCAATATTCGTGAATATGTGGAGACCAAGCTCACGCTTCAGAAATCTATGAAACTGCTCATCAAAGTTACATTCGGGAGCATACTTCGGAAGCCAAACAAACTTGATGTTATGGGGCGGACGACCCCAAAAAG
>CAZVPA010000041.1:16008-16740 GCA_964628995.1 uncultured Nitrososphaerota archaeon
GACGAGCCTATAGTCCCCATAACGCTGAACAACCCAAAAGAAAAGACGCATAAATGCGTCCGAATTAGCCCTATCAGCGAAATCTACATGCGTGTTTCCATCCAAATCAACGCCAGTCAGCAGAACGGTCTTCTGGCGCCTAGCAAATTTGTGCACAAGCCTAACTTTTTCCCGCCTAAAACTCCAAACCCTAACGAGCTTAAAGGACAGGACTACAATGCTTTCATCGATCCAGATCGCGGTGGCTTTATGCCCCTTGCTCCTCAGCTTTGCGATCTTCTTAATGGCCGATGGCAACTTGTGTTTCCAGTAGAACTCGACTTCTTCTGGATTTTGCCTGATGTCTTTTGGGTACGGCTTGCGAAGCTTGCCCCTTTTTTTCTTAGGAGACGGTACATGTATTTGAGCTCATATTCCACGCCGTAGTGGTCTCTGATGAATATTCTGATGGTTTTTGTGTCCCAGAGGTCTGTGTCGTAGCCATAGTCTCTGGGGGATTTGTTGTCCACTATGTTTCTTATTTCCTCCCACGCATCATCATCGAGTTTTTGTGGTCTGCCCTTCGGTTTTTGTGGTCTGAATCCCTCAAGTCCTCTTTCGTTCCACTGTTTTATCCATCTTGCGACTGTTTTTGGTACGATCTCTAGTTCTTGTGCTATCTCTCTGTTCTTTTTTCCTTCGTCCTTCATGAGGATTGCTCTTAGTCTTCTTGCGTATCTCTTGTCGCCTTCT
>CAZVPA010000042.1:0-16655 GCA_964628995.1 uncultured Nitrososphaerota archaeon
GTCTAATAGTAACTGGGGTTATGGTTGTCCTCTATGGTTCGGCATTATGTCTTATGTCTAAGGAGAAACTTGAGACTATTGGTGGTTCATACATATCGTTGTCGGGTGTGTTTCTAGCATTGATAGGGATCTTTCCTACTGGTACGGATCCGCATGTGTTTGTGTCAACATGGTTTTTCCTCCAGATATTTATCGGATTTATCATCCTTGGTTTTGGGTTGTATAGGAGGGGGGTAAGATATGGGTTGAAAATGTCAGTAATGGTTATATCAGCCCTAGTATCGGCGATCATTATAGAACTTGTCTGGGGCTGGCCGAGTGCCGCTGTTGTGGAGGCCTGCGGAATTATTGTAATTGATATCTGTGTTGTTTTTGTGACGCTAACATATCTTAGATAGACTTTTGCTTCTTCTTTGCGAAAACTGACCTATGGTTTCCTATGATTCATCGGGTTTAGTGATATTTTGTTTGTGCTTGTTCTGTCTTTGTTCCCATTTTGTGTAGGGTATGTATGCTATTTCTTTTGTCCCGTATTTCTCTACTGCCTCATAGCTTGCGGTTATTACTGTTCCCCTTTTTATGCGGAATCTTTTGAGTATGCTGACTAGGGGCGGGATTTCTCTTTGTTTTGTCTCTATGTCTGTTGGGTCGTAGCAGACTTGAATTACCTCCACTATTTCTACTCCCTTACTTACGATAAAATCTACCTCTCCCTCCCTAAACGTGAGGTAGGATATCTCTATTGTGGGGTCGTGGTAGTATCTCCTCATCAGTTCTATGAACACCATGTTCTCGAGGAGTCTTCCTAGTTTTGCCTTTCTTGTTGCTAGTGCTGTTATGAAGCCAGCATCCCCAATGTAGATTTTTCTTGGAAGTATTATCTTCTGGGATGCTCTCTCGTGGAAGTGCGGTACCTGATGGATGAAGAAGCACTCTTCCGCATAATCCGCATAGTTAAGGATTTTCTCTTTACCTATCCTATATCCAGCACTTTTAAGGATATTATGGAGCTTGCTTGCGGAGAAGTAGACGGTGTTGGCTACGTATTTCAGTACCGTACTTAGTAGTGAGATATTATTGACTCCATGCCTCTCAGCAATATCTCTGGTAACTATGGTCCAGTAATAGTCCTGAAGTATCCTTAGCCTCCGGTATGTTGGTGATAGTACAACCTCAGGTAGGCCGCCAAACCTCAGATATTCCTCAAATAGGGATATCAGTTTGGCCCTATCCCATTCCTCAAACCCAGATATTTTCTCCCCCCTAAACTTTAGGAACTCCCAAAATCTTAGTGGGAATAGTTGGTATGTTAAGCATCTGCCTCTAAGTTCGCGTGGTAGATCCCATAGAGACAATTTGGATGTGGAGCCTGTTACTGCCACCGCGGGTTTCTCACGTTCATAAAGCCTATAAAGCCATCTATCCCACTCAGGCATTATGTGTAATTCATCAAGGAGAATAACGGCGTCTTCAAGCCTCCCAACTCTCGACCTTATGAGTGAAATAACGTCGGAGAGCAATTCCTTTTCCTGTGGTACCCTCTCATCCTCAAAGTTTAGGTAGAATATCCTTTCTCTTGGAATCCTATTAACTATTTCTCGTGCGAGTTGAAGGAGAGCATAGGTTTTCCCGACACGTCTAAGTCCCACGATGGTTATTATTTTTCTCGGTTTAACGAATAGTTCCCTAATATCAAACAGATCACGGACAACAAGATCCGATGGAAACCCTACCCTCCAAAATTCCTCAATGATCTCCGAGATTAGACCCTCATACATAGTATCTCCTTAAATAACTTGTTCTAATAATAGAACAATATTTAAAAACTTATATAAGGAGAAAGATCCAATAGTCAACCCCGTTTCGAACCAAAAATATTATGTATCGTTATTTTATTGTACTTTAGATAGACCCCGAGGACTCCGGCACATATACATTGTGATTCCCAGTTATATGGATCAGGTGGATGGGATGACAGATCTGATAATTACGCATGTTGATCCTGATAGCGACACAATAACTGTTAGGAACACCAGGGAAGGGACTGATGTGGAGTATGTAGCCCTTGATGATAGAGTCCTGGCACTCGCTATCCTGTTCAAGAACAGGAAACTGAAGGAGATAGTGACAACGAGACGCGGAATCATAAGTGATATAAGGGGGAGACTAAGGATAAGGATTTGGGGAACAAAGACCGAACCAAGGGGTGTGGTGGGTGCCAGAAAAGAGAAGTCGATATTGAGGCGCTATATGGAGCGTGCGGGGGATTTTATGACCCACGGAATGTCCACAGGGCCAGTAGACATAGGAGCAATAATATTTCTATGGCTTCTGGTAATAATTATTGGTTTTTTCATAGGCCTCATCATATACCTAGTCCCCTCGATAATCCTCGCAATAGCATCTGTATTCACTCTTGGGGAAACATACAGGATGAGACATACAGTCGCGATAAAATGTAGTCTGCACAGAAGAAACATAAATAGGTTCCGCGAGTACATAAGTGAAGTCATCATGCAGGGAGCATATGTAAGTGGGATACCTCAGGAATTTGTAGATATACTCGGTGTGGACACAACCATATATAGGAAAATAAGGCTCTCATATCACCTCCTGATGTCCGGACTAATACTGATATGTGGCTCCGTAGCGGTTCTCCTAATACTGTTCCTATCCACAAAGATCTGTCCTCCTCTAGGGTCTATTTCTTCTATGGTTTGGCTCATATACATATCTGGAGCCACAATGTGTCTGGGTTTCGTATTATTACTGATGGCCGGTTGGATACATAGGTTTTATTCATCAAGAATGATGAAGTACTCCCAAAGGAGATAAAGAGCCATCCCATAGCAAACACTACATACTAGTACCTAGATACATGACTAGTTAAAGCATACCCCTTGGGTATTATCATCTGGTGATAAAACTCTCCGCATCTCAGCTATTATTTTGTCCAGTCTTCCCAGAAGCTCCTTAAGCTCTAACTCGTACGACCTTGCCTCTAAGTAGTCTTCGTAGGTGGGGTGTTCAGCAAACCTCCCATTTCTTATACCGCTTAGTATCTCCCTAATATTTGAGGCTCCATATTTGTCCAGTATCTTTTTCAACTTCCCATAAACCTTGATAGCATTACTTAAGAGAGCGACAGCGATCTCCACATACATCAAATTTCCTCACATAAACACTCATATAGTCTAATATGAATATAAGGAGAAGTAAAAATTAACTTACCCCTCATGAAAAGGATCGAGTGGGGTTCAGATCTAAGGACTGGGAAGAGGGGCTCTGGTATTTCCTAGACTCACCAGACATAAAGAAAAAATCAGTCCGTCCCCTTGCATTTCATGTATGAGATCCTTCTATAGGATGCTAGCTACTGACCAGTTTCAGTTCTATCCCTCTTTTCTCTGGGTGCCATTTCTCTTTAATCTTCTTTGGTATTCTCTTTAGTTCTCCCTCGGGTAGTATTGTTAGACATTCCCATCCCAAGTCTAGTGTGACATCTATTGGCCTATTCTCGTATGGGTCTTGGGATATGAATACTTTTTCGAATGTTTCTGCGAACTTTAAGAATTTTTGCTCCCTTGTGCTTAGACCTGCTACACCAACTATCCGTGCTAGTTCCCTTGCTTTTATTCCCTCCCCATAGCTGTAATACAGTTGATCTGCGAGTGCCTTATGGTCTTCCCGTGTCTTTCCTGGTCCTATGCCGGATTTCATTAGACGCGAGAGGCTTGGCAATACATTGACTGGAGGATATATCCCCCGTGCATATAGCTCTTTCGATAGTATTATTTGGCCCTCCGTAATGTATCCCGATAGGTCTGGTATTGGATGTGTTATGTCTCCAGCCGGCATTGTTAGAATGGGCATCAGTGTTATTGATCCTTTCTTACCCATCACTCTTCCAGCCCTCTCATATATTGTTGCTAGATCTGTATACAGATATCCTGGATATCCCTTTCTGGATGGGACCTCCTCCCTCGCTATGCTTATCATCCTGAGTGCTTCACCATATGCGGTCATATCCGTCAGTATTACCAAGACATGATAGTCCATGTCAAAGGCCAAGTATTCCGCTACTGTTAGTGCTATCCTTGGTGCTATTATTCTCTCTATTATTGGGTCCTCCGCCAGGTTGAGTATTAGTACTGATCTATTTATCGCACCTGTCTTCTCGAATTCGTTCTTAAAGAACGCGAATTCCTCATGTTTGATCCCCATCGCACAGAACACAACAATGAATTCCTCGAGGGCCGCCCTTCCTTTCTTCAGAACTGTTGCCTGACGTGCTATTTGGGCTGCCAATTGATTATGTGGTAGGCCTGACTCTGAGAATATTGGTAGCTTCTGTCCCCTGACAAGTGAGAATAAACCGTCTATTACTGATACCCCAGTCTGTATAAATTCCTGTGGAGGGAGCCTTGCCGCTGGGTTTATTACCGAGAAGAAAATTTCCCTCATTTCATCTCCAACAACTGGAGGTAAGTGATCCAAAGGCTTAAAGCTTCCATTGAAGACCCTGCCTATTACGTCTTCACTTACTGGTATCTTTATTACCTCACCTGTAAATCTAACACTTGCTTCTAGGGAGAGACCATGTGGGTCTCCAAATGCTTGGACTATTGTGTATCCCTCACCACTCTCCAGTACTGCACCAAGCATCTCTCTGCCATCTGGGAGCGTTATCTCTACTAGTTCATTATACCTGGCGTCGGTTACACCTTCCACAACTAGTATTGGCCCCTTTATTTCTCTTATTGTCCTCATCTCCAAGCCATATATTTTTCTATTCATCAGCTCCACCCCATTATATATTTCTTGAAAAACCTCTTATTTAGTGTCGCTAGGAGCCTCCTCATTACTTCTTCAACACGGCCCTCAACCGTGCAGTGGAATATTTTTGTGCCATCCTTATTTCTCGCTATGATGCCACCCATAAAATCACCTTTCTCATTTAGTATTATTATTTTGACTTTCCTCTTCAGCTTCTCTTCTATTGTTTTCTCAATCATGGAGAGCCTCTTGGAGACTGTCTCCCTGTCGCGCTCGTTGAGGATAATATATATCTCCTCCTCCCCTATTTTTTTAGTGGCCTCCAATATATATCGAAGAAGAGCCTCATCGTATCTTATCGTTGGATGTTTACCCTCTATGACCATCCTCACCTTCTCGCTGACCATGCTCCTTATTTTATCTATCACTTGGTATTTGGCCCTAATATACCTTTCTCTAAGCTCCTTTTCAAGTTTCCCCAGATCCATGACTATTCTGCTTATTAGTTTATTTGCTACACTAGCATATGCCTTCCTTTCCGCATCATCCTTCATGAATTCTATTATCTCCTTAGCTTCTTTAATAGCTTTTTCAAGGATCTCTCTTGCTTCCTCACGTGGATCTTTTTTCTTCTCTTTTACCCCCCTTTCACCATTAGCCATACATAAACACCTCCTTTAGGATTTCTTCAACAAGTTCATTGATCTCTTTCTCTGGGATGGATAATATCGCCTTGATGTTTTTCTCAAAGAGACTCCTTGTTGCCCGTATCCTCCTATCTATTTCTTCTTCGCCTTCCCTAAGAATCCTTCTGGCAAGTTCTTTTATGTATTCCTCCGAAGCATATCTCTTTGCGTATGCCCATGCCTCATTTTTTATTCTTTCTGCTTCCTCCTTGGCCCACTTTTTTATATCATATTCTTCTTCTTTTACCACTTCTTCGGACGTCACCCCCCTCACCTACAACCTTACCTCCGTACCTATCGCCATCACGAGCAAGTGTTGAAGATCCCTCAGTCTTCTCCTAGGCAGGGGTACTGTTAGATCAGGAACAAACGCCAATATTGGATACGCTCTTCCTTCATGCATCATGCTCTCCCTTAATTTCTTTGTAGCATCAACAAGACGCTCTGGTATTATTATCATCCCATACTCTTCACTTTCCACAAGTTCTTTGAGTTTAGAGAGAATCTCCTCCTCATTCTCAACTATAAAACCCTCGGCACCAGCCAATTCGAAGAATAATACGAAGTTCCTATTACCGACCACCGCGATCTTCACCATACCCACCTAACCAATAATTATTTTGGTCGGTCTAAATAGGGTTCCGGTCCCATGATAAAACTTTGTCATAAACTCATAAAGGATAAGCCTCGTGCTTTGTATCGTAACTACTATTAACTCTATAGTAAGGGCTATAAAATTAAATAACCCAAGGAAGAACCACTTTATGCCTGTTCCAATATTGGCATGAAGTATTTCTGTTGCCGCATAACCTAGCATGAGGTGCACCAAGGCAAAACCAAATATACGTGCATATGACAGAATATTGGAAATAAATGACAAAAAGCGTTCCAAAATTTCCCCTATACCATCAACAAATGTTAGTTCCTCGCTTACAAAAGGCAACAATAATATCATGACTGTCCCTACCAGTATCATTGCCGCCCCACCAAGAAGCCCAATCGTGCATTCCAAACCAATCTCTATAGGTGTCTTATCCACAAGTGGTGGGCCTAAAGTACTCGGTGTATATGCCATATTTAACGCCAACATTACCAATCCTAGAACAATAAGTATAATCAACATCGCCTTTATGGCTATATCCAGAATACCCCTAAGCTTTGTGGATAGTCTGATCTTACCTATAACACGGGGAAGAAGTCGTAGTAATATTCCCCCCATAATCATTATGAAGACTCCATTTAGGGCGCCAGAAGCCACCGTAAACCCTATTTTTACTGGAGATCTATTTACTATAGATATCCCAGGTATTATTGAAACATCCAAGAAATTGCACGCAAAAACTATTATCCCAATAAATAATATGATCCCTGCGACCCCTCTACCTCCAAATATAGCCTCTGAGATCTCTCCCGACCTTAAGTTATTGGCCAGCCCTAGAACCAGCCCGATCATAATTTGCACTATTCCAAAGAATATCGCCATCTTAAGCATGAAGAGTATGTATTTAGTGTTTGTTGACCATCCAGGCTCGAGACCAGGCAACATGGGCTCCGTTTCGATCAGAAAGAACTCACCTACTAGTAATCCAGATATTGTAGCTGCGATACCACATAGGATAAGAAGAATACCAACGCTCCTTCCAGAGAATCCAAATATTGTCTTCATCCTATAGAATATCAGGCCCATTATTATTAGCACTATGCCCTGGCCAAAATCTGGAAACATTATCCCAAACATCATAATCCATAATAATGCTACTATCGGTGTTGGATCCACCTCCGAATGTGATGGGTCACCTTGCTGCTTGATAATACTGGTAAATGGCCGTAGTATCTTTGATGGAGTTATTAGAACTGGTGCTTCCTCATGTTTTATTTTAACATACCTCACCGATACTTCTTTCCCATAATCATCACTAATTTGCCTCAGCATTCCCTCTAGCCTCTTCTTTTTACTCCTTGGGACCCAACCCTCCATAAACATCCTATTTTCTTTCTCCGAGTAGACAACAAATTTTTTCTTTAGGTCAGCAATCCCCTGAAGATATCTCAGTGCCGTATACAAACGATCAGCTTTTGGCACGAACTCCTCAACGAATTCCTTGAGCTTCTCCTCTCTTTTTTCAAATAGTTCATAATTCTCTTCTATTAATTTCTCGATAATAGCAAAATCAACCTTATCTATTTCTTCTATACTAATCTCAATGTGCTTACCCCTCATTATCTCCCTATAGCGGTTATTGAGGTACTCCATATCCCTCTCTATTTTTGCGATATCCAGATACTCCCCGATTTCGCGCATGTCAACAATGGATGGCTCTGCCGATGTGAGTTTTTTATATAGTTCCCTAATCCCATTCAATAGTGTTTTATAGTGCTCCATCTCTTTTTCTACATCTACTGGTACAACGGATTTCACATGTTTTGGCTCCGTCAGTTGGATAATACCCGTACTACAGATTAAATGCAGTACATCATTTTCGATACCTGGTTCCATCGAGATTATGACCCTTACTGTTCTTTCCACGCCCAACCCAAAGCACCATGAGGCAACCATAGTACATGAATAAACTTGTTTTATAATTTTCTCACATATAGAAGTATAAGTACTATCTCCTACATCATATATATAACAATTATTTAACCCATTTTTGAATATTTTTCTCGCGAGGGATTGGTGTATCATATGATCGTATACAATGTGGGGAGACATTCAATAATAAGGCTTGCCATACTCCTTACGCTATTTGTCCCCATAATAGTCGGATCAGTAGGAGCCTACGCGGCAGAGGAAAACGCTAGTACTGCTGGGGAATCCCTAAAGTACATGGCAATGGCCATTGCTGTTGGTATAGGAACAATAGGTGGGGGATACGCTGTAGCGAAAGTCGGTGTTGCTGCCTGTGCGGCTGCCGCTGAGAAACCAGAACTCGTGGGACGACTTTTGATTTATTTGGGTCTTGCTGAGGGAGTGTGTATATACGGTACTCTGATAGCACTGCTCATCTGGATAGGATAGGTTTTATCGTCATTTATCTTTTTATTGGGTTGGTGAAATGACTAATTTCTGTTTTTCCAAAAGGTTCAGCCATACTCCCTCCCAACATCAATATGGATCTAGATATTCCCGTTCTTCTGAGATATCGCTTAGGAGGAGGCTTTTTATATATGTAGGCCTCCTAATAACCATTCAGGTTGCCGCAATAGTGGCCATTATTCTGATAATCAATACATTCCCAACAATACGCACTAATAAGCTCCTAGTAATACTCCTATTTATTTTTCTAGCCCTTTTCTTAGGTACAATCCTACCATATTTGTTGGGAAGACTTTTCAGTAGCAAGATGGTGAAAGACTATGTCGGCAAGACTGACTAGAGGCGCACTGTTGGAACTAAAAAGAAAAATCAGATTTGCGGAGGTAGCACATAAAATACTTGAACAAAAGAGAGACGAATTGATAAAGAAACTCAGGGAGTTCCTAAATAAGCTGAAGGGGAAAAGAGAAAAGCTATACGAAATCCTCAGAAGTGCTTTTGTGCAGTTCCTATATGTACTTGATATTAAGGGGGAACCCACACTCAGGGGTATTGCCGAGGCCATGAGGGGGGGATTTACAATACGTGTTTTGCCTAAGAGCGTTATGGGCGTTATTGTTCCTGAAGTAAGGATAACAAAGACACCAAGTTATGAGGAGGAAACTTCTGGTATGACTCGCCAACTTGTAGGACTTCTCATCGAAGTATTAAGGTATATCGTTGAGCTAAGCGAGTTTGAATGGAGCATCGAAAGTATTACCTATGACCTTATGAAAACAAATAGAATTGTGAATGTTCTCGAAAAAAGAATACTACCCGAGATGCGAAGACAACTCAAATATATCGGCGACGTGATAGAGGAAGAAGAGGTTGAAGAGTTTATTAGAATCAAAATGATTAGAGACATAATTGTTTGTAGGAGGGCATAATTATGAGTGAATATGCCATAGTTAGGACTCATGGTCTAAAGACACGTCTATTGTCAAAGGAAGACATTTTGAACCTCTCACAGGCCAAAAATATAAGCAACTTTATCGATCTATTGAAGGGAACAGAATACTCTGACTTGCTATATGCTGGGATGCCAATTAATGAGATCATCAGGGCCATACATGACGTATTCTGGAGCAGAATGCACCGTATCCTCAGAATATCCCCCGATGATTTCTCGAGATTTCTTAGAGGGTATCTCGCTAAGATAGATATCAATGCCATACTATATTTTATCAGAGAGAAAATACTGAAGGTTAAAAAACCCACGCATAGACCTCCATTCTATGGTATACCTAGCATAATACTACAGCAGATAGAGAGACTTGCCTCAGCGGAGGATATACTGCTTTACCTAAGGCAAAATCTTTGCTTCGAGAAAGTAGATAAGAAAAAATTCAGGCGAATTCTAAATACAAAAAAATTTTCCCTGATAGAGCTACTAATATGGAACATATACTATACAAACCTAATGGCTCATATTCAAAGGCTACCAGAAGACACAGCAACATTCATAAGGAGGATAATAGGCATAGAACTTGACGTCCTCAATATCATGACGGTACTATCTGAACATTCTCCTGAAAAATATGGAGAGTTGATAAGGGAGAAGCTCATACTCCCACACTATAGGATTCATCGGAGTATCCTCATGAGGGTATCTCAAACAAAAGACCAAAGAGTAATTCTAGAACTTTTATCTCCCTATAAAGAAATCGTCAAAATCCTTCTCGAGAGGGGACAAATCCTAGCTTATGTGGCTACCGACAGACAAATATTAGGTATTCTCCAGAGAAAATGTGTGGAAATAGCACACGACCTAGCATACCTGTTTTATTATGTAAAGTTGGCCGAGTTTGAATGCAAAAACCTTGCCTTCTGTGCCTATGCCATATATCACAATTTTTCCCCAGAGGAAATACAGCAATACCTAGTGATCTAGCCGGTAGTTATTGCTCCACTCAAAAAATTGTAAAGATACTATAATGATAATGGATGATGAACGGAGTCGATACTGAACAAGTGATGAACCCTGACACTTCTGACATACACAACACTTCTAAGGAGTTTCTAAGATCATAACCATCGCTATGCCAACAGACTTTTATTTTGGAATTGTCATTTTTCCATAAAGGGGCTGGGTGTCCAGTATGCCCATATGCACTATGTGTGGTAAGAGAAAACCAACCATTGCTTCGGGCTGGATACAGTGTCCTAAGTGTAAGAGGTGGTATTGTCCCGATTGTTTTGTGAAACTACGGACAAAACCAGCATATGGAGGAAGGAAACGTATCTGTGCGAGATGTCTAGCCGAAATATAATCCTCTACTTTTTTTGAGGAGTATCATACATGGAGTTCTGTAGGTTCTGTTGGAGAGAGATAGATCATGGGGAAATATGTGACTCATGCATGGAGACCTTATGTGAGATCTGTAATAGGAGGCTCTCACGTGGATACTGTACTGTATGCGGCCGCTTGGTGTGTGATGAGGATTCGAAGATGATCGGCTTTGCTAGGGTCTGTAGGGAGTGCCTAAGTAGGAACCCTCGACTCAGTGATTATGATTATCTCCGGAGTATATATGCGGAGTACGCCAAGCTTTCTACCAAACCAGTAGAGTTCCATAGGTTCGCTCTGATAAATGATGATTATACATTGAGGAGGGAAAATACCTACCTATTTATCGGTATTGATGATTTCGATTCGCCATATGGTATGTGTACCACCTATGCTGGAGCATTACTCACGAAGAAGCTCGTACTATCTAACGCCGATCTACTGGATTACCCCCTACTAGTAAGGCTGAATCCAAACATCCCCATGAAGACTAGGGGGAACGCCGCTGTTTCTATCAGAATCCTTGTTAAGGGAGATATCGAGAGGATAAAGAGGATAGTTCTGGATACATTAAGGGGAATGACCCATGCTTTTTTCCCAAAAACTAGACCAGCCATTATATTCTATGTTGTTGATAGATATGCCATAGACAAGAGGCTCTTCTACATATATAGACATGCCACGAGACATGTAGTACCACTAAACAGAGCAATGAAAGTATTGGAGGGGATAAAGACGGGCATTCTGGAGATCTACACTACAACTATGGGGAGGCCGAGAGGAGTCATAGGTGCTGCTGCCGCTATAGGAGCCGTATTTGATGACTATACATTTGAGCTCCTCGCATACAGAAAAAAACAGAACATCGGTAAGAGGAGGTTCATCGATAGGGAGAGTGTGGTGAAGATGGATAGAAAGTTTTTCCCGCTACTATACGATAATGTTGATGCACAGAGGATACTCATAGCTCCCGCAGGCCCCGACCCAGTATTGTTTGGACTTAGGGGAGATTTCCCAGAGAAACTTGTGGAGGCATTCAACATGCTTAGACATGAGGAAATAGAGTTCTGGTGCATATTCAGGACGAACCAAGGAACTGGGACACACATAGTAAGTATTAGCAGACCAGAAATGGCGAGACCATATGAAACCATAATGATCGAAATAACCGTAGAGGATACTCTTAGAAGAGGAGATGAGGTTATAATTCTTGGTAATAGAGATGGCTTCAGGATTTATGGGTATGTATATCGTATGCAGAGAAAACTCCAAGCTGGTATCCTCAGGCTAGAAAAGAGCGACACTATTAGGCTTATCCTAGCAGTCGTAGAACGGAAGCAACATGAAATCATTGGAAATGTTGAGGAATTCATACCATTACATCTAGAACCAATACTGGTTTATAGGAATCCAAGATGTCCCATATGTTGTGCCAGACTAAAAAAGAAGAGCAGAGATGAGATGTACTGCAGGAAGTGCGGCTATAGGACAAAAGCAAGAAAAATCCTGATCAGAATCCCTAGGAAAAACCCAAAGAATAGGAAGAGATATGTTGGATCACCAAAATCCCACAGACACCTCACAATCCCAAACGAAAGAATGTACTTCAGAAAACTCAAAATCGCGGGCCACCTCAGGCCCTATCTCCTAAATATAATATGCGGAACCAACAAAATAGACCCAGAAAGAATCCAAAAAATTCGGATCATAGAGAGACCAACCATTATTTGATGACGCAACATTGTCCACGAAGACGACCCCTATTATGTTAGTATTCTTCTGAGGATATCCATCTAAAAACCACTTTCTTATCCGTCTTATGGTTTATTATTTCTCTCCATGAGAATAGACATGAATCAACAGACATATCATCAGCCACAAATTTGTTGATCTCTATGATCACACATCGGAAAGAAGTTTCATCTAATACTAGACCGACATCAACTACTATATTGCCTGGGAACCCCAGATCGGCCCACCAGATCTGCTTTAGTAGATCCAAAGTTTTCAGAATTACTTCTCCCTTATTTTTGTCTAGGAAGGAGTCATACTTAGTATAGTCGTACTGGGAAATCAAAAATACCTCAGAGTTCAAAATGAATACACGGAGTTCCGAAAGGAAATTCATAGGTTTTCTAAGCCATATCCTCCCTATTTTCTCATGTTCTAGTTCATGAAAATAAGAGACACGCTCAGAGGAGATAATATATGCTACGGCTTGGCCCGCTGTCCTAACATATGGTTTTAGATCAAATGATTCTTTTTCCCACACATCCTTGGGAGAGGCATAATCCGTCCTAATGAAAACATCGGACACATTCAGACTAGTCTTAGCATGATAAAATTCCCTGTAAAAGCCCCTATGGTTATCTCTTAGATATACTTCTAGTTCGTCACAAAATTCTTGGGTCGGCACCAACATAGGGTTGTGATGAGTAATAATAAATTCCTGAAGCTCTTTGGGAATGATAACTTGAGCGGAGGGAGGAGTATACTTTTTAAGTTTGGGATACCAAAAACGCATAGACCAATACTTCATAGTAATCTCCTCAGTCAAAAAGGGTAATAGCTTTCTGGACAAGATAGTAGTACTACGATTTTTGTTATCTGCTTTGGCAAAAAACTACATAGTATAAAAAAATAGAATTAGGATACAATTATGTATCCTCTGGCGGCACATTTGGGACATGGTCTTCTACCAACACCAGGTATGTATACATGTCTCAGTCCCTTACATGCTGGACATATATATTTCTTACCCATCCTCACATCCCTCTACTTTTTTCTTTTCTTCATCAACATCTTCATCATTAGAAGGTGGTGGTATAGTTGTTGCATTTTTCTTCGATCCTTATAGTATGGTCTCGGCATTATCCACCACCTATAGACAGGGACAAAAAAACTATAATTTTTGTAGGTTTATAATATTTATCGTCCCGTAATACATTATCTGGCTATGATGATCTATTTTTATCGATGACTTAATGATGGACTCTTGTTTAAGATACTATCGGAAGACCCTTCATTTGACACTATCATATCCTCCGTATTGTGTTCTCTATGAGTTTTGCTATAGTTGGGGCTTTCTTTTTGAATATTTCTAGTACTTCCTCTTGGGTTATTCTTTCCTGCATGCCTGCAGCGAAGTTTGTGATAATACATATCAATGCGTAGCATATGTCTAGCTCCTTGAATAGGAATACCTCGGGGGAGTTTGTCATCCCTACGACGTCACCCCCTATTAGCTGGAAGAACCTTATTTCCGCTGGGGTCTCAAACCTGGGGCCTTCAGTACATACGTATGTGCCCCCGTAATGTACCTTTAGACCCATCTCGCGCGATGCCTCATATATAAGCTTGCGGAGCTCCTCACAGTATGGAGATGTAACATCGGCGTGATATACCCCTCCCCGTGTCTTCCCGTTACGTAGCTTAATACTGAAATCTCCATTGAAGAATGTATATGTCCTATTTTTCGTGAAGTCTATTATCTGGTCTGGAATAAGTATGTCCCCGGGCTTATAGTCCCTCTTTAGGGAACCAACGGCACTGGTTGCGACTACTTTCTCTACGCCTAGGCTGAACAACGCATACACATTCGCCCTATAGTTTATCATGTGTGGGGGGACAGTATGTTTTTCACCATGCCTAGGGATAAAAGCCACCTTCTTACCAGCAAAAATACCTATGGTTACAGTAACCTCCCCAAACGGCGTCTCAACCCCTACCTTCTCCTCATCCTCAAGGCCAAGTAGTTTATAGAAACCACTCCCCCCAATAATACCTATCTCCGCAGACATCAGCCAGACACCTCCCCACATATTATACCTATTAAAAAGCGAACTTAAGGTGATAGAGTATTGGGGCTATGGTGCTATGTGTGGTGTTGTGGGAAATCCCAGAACTCAATATTGTTAAGAGAAGACTCGAAAATTCCCTGAGAATCGTGGTGTACAACAGAAATTTTCTGACAGTAGCATTCAGAATGCTCTCCGCGTATGGGTATAGGAATGAAGACTTCCCAGAGGCCATACACCTGTTAGAGCACATGCTCTTCAAGCCCGAGGAGAAAGTATTTACGGTCTTCCAGAAGATAGGGGGAGACATAAATGGGTATGTTGGAATAGATGAGTTCGGGATACATTGGATCGTACCAAAGGTGTTCCAGGAAAAAGCGATAGAGGCTGTGAGGGATATCCTAACAGAAAATAGGAGATATTGGACCGAAACAATGCTTGAAAGGGAAAAACACATAATTTTGGGAGAGACAAGAGAAAAATTCAGCAACCCAAGAACATATGTGAATATACTCCTACGAAAGAAGCTATTTGGGGAAAACACACCAGGTACGCACCCACCAGAAGTTATAGAGAAAGCATTCAGAAATGCGACACTGGATACCATACGGAGAGAGGCCGAGAATATATCTCCAGAGATATCTGTGTTGGCTGGGGTTGGGAATGTTGACTTCGAAAAACTGGAGCACCTAAACACTTGGCATGGCAGGCCATCAAAGATAAAAAATCTCAAACCAGAGCCGGACTACGGGGTACACTTTGTGGAGAAGGATGTACAGGAAAACTTTATTGCCTTGGGCTGGATAAGTGCCCCCAAATCCTCTGTGGACTCTGAAATATTGAGCTTGCTTGGTGCAATAATGACTGCATTCCCCATGAGCCGTCTCTACAGGAGGCTGAGGCTTGAGTTAGGTCTGGTCTATTACGTGGGGGCAGCAAATATGGGGTTTGTTGATACCGGATACTTCACGATAAATACATCGACAGTGCCACAGAAAACACAATATGTAATAGAGATAATAAGGAGCGAAATCACGGAAATAATTGACAATGGCGTGTCCATGGAGGAGATTGAGGATATGAAAAACCTGTTCTTTGGGTCATTATACAACATAACAGACTCAAAGATAGCATTATCAAGCATGATAGCATACAATGAACTCTTCTATGGGGACGCATTGAAGACATACAGAGAAACCGCAGTTATGGTATCAAAACTAAAGCCAGAGGATATCCAGAGAGTAGCCAAAAGATACCTCACACCAGAAAAATCCGTGATATGTATCGTCGGGAGAAAAATATGAATCAACGTCGGATAGAAAATTTGATCTTTCGTGAAGGCTGTCCCTGTTTAATCTAGGCTTCGATGTTCTCTGTTCTGTCTGTCCCATGACTTTCCACCTGTCCCATTCAACGAAACGCCAAACAACGGGCGAACGATAATAATGCATACTAAACGTAGCATATGATTAAAAACAGACGTATCGAAGATAGTGTCCCTATTCTATCTAACTCCCAACAATAAAATTTGTGTCATGTATCTGAAACGCTTTCCACCTGAAGCCTCGTGTGGGTGTCCCATATGGGACAGGCCCAAAACTATCAGCATAATCAATCATGTTGCATGCGGTTTGTGTGTCTATAAACAGTAGTGTTGAAAGATAATACGAGTGTCCACAACTTTTCATGTTTAATTCCATAGGGGCACCAACATTAAGTGTTTGAATTTTTAGCCTACATAAATGCTTTCTCCTCTTATTGCTTAGTATAGAAGCCCGTTTGTCCTATATTTCATCTCATTTATGTTACTTAACTAGCTGATATCATTTTTTTAGTTGGTGCGTTGAATACTGGTTTTTCCTATGAAAAAATCATTTAAGTTCCAAAGCTATTGTGTTATTTAAGAGAATAAAACATAATTTTCTCTTTTGTTGTTCCCTCAAGGATCTCTCTTACTTTATCTTTATCTATGGACGCGTAAAACTTCCCACCAATAGCACTAATAAGGCGGTTGTACGCCGATCTGATCT
>CAZVPA010000043.1:0-16583 GCA_964628995.1 uncultured Nitrososphaerota archaeon
AGTGCTGATGCTACAGCGAGAATTATTATGTTTATTGCTATACCAATACCTATCCATTGAGAAGCCTCACTGGTGACGATTTGTACAGCAGTTGTCGGGACAACTTCTGTCGAGACCTCTGTTTCGGTCGTTGTGTACTCCGCGGTTATGTTTTGGGGCGCGACTGGTATCATCGATGACGTTGTTGTTACTGACTTGGGCTTAACGGCCTTCATTATTGTGTAGCCATTAACTATTGGTGCCCCTACTAATTGTTCAAACACTCCCGCCCAACCATCCGTACCAAATCTCTCAACTGACTTGTATGCCCCAACAATCACGTTCTGATATATTGGAACTATTGGAAGCTCATAGAACAGTATCAATTGAGCCTCCCATACAAGCTCCTTTACCTTATCTAGGTCACTCTCCTCATAGAAGGCTTCACGTATAATCTGGTCATATATCGGGTTACTCCACCCACCAAACTCAGAAAGAACAGACCATGAGGCAAATCCTTCGAGAAATGTTGGTAACCTACCGAGGCCGTATCCGAAGAACAATATTTCGAACTGCCCATAGACCAAGTGAGTTACTAGAGTACGGAAGTCAACATATTTGCGCTCAACATGTATACCGACACTCTCCACACTCGCTGCTAGCGTCTCAACAATAGCTCGTACGTCGGCGGTATCAGTACCCTCTATAGTTATTGTTATCTCGGATCCATCTGGTCCCTCAAGCCAACCATCGCCATCCGTGTCCTTAATACCTATTGTTTCCAGTTCTTCCAGAGCCTTGGGAGCATTATGGTCGGCATAGGAGTCTGGCTTTAGTGTCATGTACTCGATGCTCCACTCTCCCATTGATTTTGGTACTGGTACATCTAGCGGCTCTGCCCATCCAGCCCATACCTTCTGACATACAGCTCTCTTGTCATAGGCATATGCTAGGGCTCTCCTGAAGGCTGACTCATTGAGAGGCCAGTTTCTCACGTTAAAGAATGTATGTCCGAATCCCAACCTTGGGGCATAAGCAAGGGTGAGGTCCGCACCAACCAACTCATTGTAGTATCTTCCGAAGGCAAAGTCGGCGGCCATGTCTATCTGCTCTGCGAGCAATGCTCCAACAATGTCAGCAGTCTCTATTATTACCCTATAGGTTATACGCTTGATGTATGGGCCCCTTAGAGCGTCTACCCCATATTGGTCTACATATTCTGGTGTAAGCTCATGCCAATCCCAAATCACGTTTCCTGCTTCATCAACCGCCCTCATGAAGTAGTGTGGATTTCTCTCAAGCTCAAATATTGTAGCTTCTGTACATGGCTTGTCCTCTGGATACCAATGTGTTAATTTGAATGGTCCATATCCAGTAAGTATCTCGTCATCAGGGCTCTTAGCCCTATATTCCTTCACCATAGTTGGCGTAACATCCCAGTCTGGGAATGTACCTCTTGTTCCTCCCCATGTCGTCGCTCTCTCATATATATGTTTTGGATATACAATCACCATCGCGTATCTTGCGGAGATAAACCCTGTTGTATTCAGGAACACCTTCACGGTGAAATCATCAACCTTGCTTGCATTAATAAACATTCTATTTAACTCGACTGCCCACTCTGGCTCAGCCCACTTTACAAACTCATACGTGAAGATTAGGTCATCAGCAGTCATCTGTATGCCATCGGAGAAATATATGTCATCCCTAAGCTTAAATATCCAGTAGCTTATGTTATAGCCAAGTTTTGCGTCATAGACTACCTTCCATTCTGGTTCCTCAGCGAGCATCCATGGCATATCCGCATGTATGTCGAAATACTTGAATGGATGTGCCGTCGTAAAGCCATCAAAAAGTAGTCCGAGTATGTCCCAGTCGTAGGCTGTTGTTGAAGATACTGGGTTAAGCTTATCCGCATAGTAGCCTAGTGGTAGCCTCAGTTCTGATTCCGTGTCTGGCTCGATTATGTAATATGTTGTCCATTGTTGCTTCGTTGATATATTATTGTGGTGTACCATCCCATTCGCGATAGAAACCATTGGCAATACTAATAGGACTGCTAGGGATAGAATTACTATCTTCCTATTCATAACGCATTCACCAGATTCTTTTTTCCTTTAGAATATACTGGATTTTCTTTTTTAAAGCTGATACTAATTTAAAAATTAACCTTTAAACGATATTGTAGAATATCAAAGAGTCAAGAGAGAGAAACTATCCAGAAAATATTCATAAAAAGAATTCAAATAGTTGCTACCTTAAGCTAGAATCTCTTCCGGCGCTTCGGGTTTATTAGTTCATCGTATGCGTCACCAATTGCATAGAATGCGAAACCTATTAGCATGAGGACAAATCCCGGGAAGAATATCCAGTGTATTGCCCTCATTGTTAGGCCTGCTGCTCCTCCTCCTGTTGCTGCTGATATTCCTGCTGCCTCTTGTATCATTTTTCCTAGGCTGTTCCAGTTTGGCCTCAATATCCCTAGGAATGATAGACCCGCCTCTGCCAGTATGTTGCCGACTACGCCAACCATTAGGTATAGTAGGCATAATGCCCATACTCCTGGTAGTATGTGTTTCCTTATAATGTAGAACGATGATGCGCCTGATGCTTTTGCTGCTTCCACGTATATGTTTGCTCTTAGTGCGAGTACTTGGCTTCTTATTGTTCTCGCCATTCCTGCCCATCCGAATATTGATAGTACTACTATTATTGCTATTAGTGGATCCACGTTCATGCTATAGAATACGAATGCGAGGACCATTAGTAGTGGTAGGCCGGGTATTGACATGAAGAAGTCCACTATACGCATTATTACTTCGTCTATCTTCCCACCCATGTATCCGGATACTAGTCCTAGTGTTACTCCCACCGCTATATTTGCGAATGTTGCTGTGAATCCTACTAGGAGGGATATTTTTAGGCCATCTACGATCTTCGCGAATATGTCTGCGCCATCCTTATCTGTGCCCATAAGGCCATAATATTTGTCCTGGATCTCTACAACGATATTGTCTATATACCACTTAATGGGTATTGTCTTTCCGAACATACGCCTCAGTTTTGCATATAGTGGGTTAATCGATATACTTACCTCGATCTTTACTATGATTATGTTGTCTTTTTGGAAGAATGGTTCCTGATATATTTCCCTTCCCGTCAAATATGTTCTTATGGGATGACCAAACGTAACCCATTTGCTAGAGCGTGAAATATCCTTATGTATGAGTAATCCTCTATCCGAAAGCTCTTCCTCTGGGGGAACTATCTGGAACTCCCGAAGATACTCCCGGAGTTCATCCTTAGTATACTCCCTATTTTCGTCACTATTCCAGAGATTAAGGTATAGATTCATTGTTAGGGGGTATATCTGGCCGCTCTCAACGGTGATCTCCACAAGTATTTCAATAGCTCTTCTTCCAAGGTTCTCGACAGTTATCTCTGTGTAGTTGGATATCGTATATATCTCCGAGAACTCCTTCTTTAAAATCCTAGTATCCTTTAGAGGCCCACTTTCAATTGTTAGTTTTAGCTGATCTCCCTTCTCTGGATCAAATTCTGAGAGGTTCGCGATATGTATCCTCACACCACTAAGCGACCTATTGAAATACTCCGATAGATCCAATCTGAATGTTTTTTTCTGGCCTTGGGTAAGCCTTACAGTCTCATTAAGTAATGGTTTTATACCTATTACAAACCTATGTGCGAACCATAGATACGCCGCATATGGGGGGACATTCTTATCCCACTTAAGCTTTATATTGAAACCAAATGTAGCATTGACAGATTTCTTACCGACGGTTATTGGTTTTAATGATGTGTTATCTGTTATCTCAAGCACAGCACAACTGGGATCAAAATATCCATCATGTTCCTCTAGGCGTAAGCCATCATATGTCATCGTTCCTATCTTCTCTATGTCCTCATGCACATATAGTTTATCTATGCCCACCTGCGATGGATCAAGACTTTCAGAGATTTCCTCCTGTGATGTAAAGCTATGTTCAGTTAGGTTAAAGTCCCCTATTGCATTAGGATCAAATATTTTCATCCAGCCAGGTTTCGAATAGGGGGCATGCCTAAATTTGTTTGGTTCGGGAGCTATCCATGGAGAAAGGAGAGATAGAGCTGTTAAGAGCACGAGAATCCCAACTCCGATGGCTCCTCTCTTGATCTTGAAGAATGCCTTTATCGCGTACATCCTCCTGACTTTTCTTGCTTTCCTATATTTCTCGACGAGCTCTTCTATCGATATTTCTTGACGGGTACTCATTCCTGATCCCCTGAAGTCCACACTAAAGATACCCAAATTAATATACACCAAACACCTTTTAAATTTGTTATCCTATCAATCAGAGAGTAATGATCTCGACTAAGGGTGTTGCCTGTGGAGAAACCCGCAATTCTGGGCGGATCCCCTGTCACTAAAGACAAAATTCCTTTCGTCAAGATTTCACCCTTGCCAGAAGAGCTAGATGTTGTGGAGGAGATCATAAGATCCCGGATCTTCGTTAATGGCCCATATACTAGACTTCTGGAACAAGAATTCGCCAGATATCTTGGCGTGAAGCATGCTATCGCTGTTAGTAATGGGACTGATGCTCTATTTCTCTCATATATCGCACTTGGTATTGGCTTTGGAGATAAAGTTGTGACGACACCCGTAACCTTTATTGCCACAGCATCCACGATACTTCATGTTGGTGCCATACCACTTTTTTGCGATGTAAAGATGGATGGGAATATCGATCCAGATAAGATCCACGAAATCCGATCCGATGGCTTCTCGGCAATAACGGTTGTACATCTGTATGGTAAACCTGTGGATATGAGTCAAATGATCAAAATCGCGAAAGAAAGAGGATGTTTTATTATTGAGGATGCCGCACACGCACATGGTGCTAAATTCCACGGGAAGAAAATTGGAACTTTTGGTGATATTGCTACATTCAGCTTCTATCCAACAAAGATAATCCCGGCGGGCGGATGGGGAGGGATTATTGTCACCAATAATGATGAACTCGCCGAAAAAATCAGGCTTCTGAGGGGACATGGCGAACTAAGAATTCTAAAGGGGCCTGAAGGAGCCTACGAATACATAAGACTGGGATACAACATGAGAATCTCCGAGATCGAGGCCGCAATAGCATACCTACACCTCAAGAGAATAGACGAATATATAGAGAAGAGAAGAAAACTGGCATGGACGTTGACAGAACTCATTGGGGATCTCCCAGGAATAATCACACCAACCGAGGAGAACAATACAAAGCATGCATTCTACATATATAGCATCCTTATTGATCCATCTATTATTGGATGGACACGAGATGAGTTCGTCAGAGCGTTGAATGCTGAGGGTATATGTGCGAGGAGAGGATATCACATACCGCTATACGCCACCAAACTCTTTAGGGAGATAAATAACCCAGAGGTAAACCATTTAGCTAGACTACAGAAGTATCCAGATTATAGTAGGCTTAAACTAAGAAACGCAGAAATAGTCACCAGCAGATCCGTATGGTTGCCACTCTACCCATCAATGGAATATAAGGAGGTTGAGCTTATAGCCAAGGCTATCAGAAAACTAATCCTATGGAAAAAACAAAGATAGGGCCTAGATCCTTATAATTCTCCTCCTACGTCTCTCCTTATAATAACGTACTATTACCCATATCGAGATCAGCACAATGAAAAGCGATACTATTGTCATTGTAAATCTGTGCTTCATGAACATATTAGTGTCGGAGAGTTCCACCATAAGCTCAAACATCTTGTCAGCGAGCCTCCAGAAGTACCTAAGCCTCAATACTATGCCCAACTCCTTATCTATTTCGACATTCACTTCTAACACACTCATTTCTCCCAACTCAGTTTCATTTAGATTAAGATCCATACAACTGTAGTATATCTCTAGGTAGTATACTTTCCTCCTAGTCCCCAGAACTATGTCCCATGTATCGAACAGTATTCCTCGGTCCATATACATGCCGCTTACGTAACCCTTGGTATACTCTCCCTCTAGGAACATCCTGAATCCTCTCTCCTGAACCGCAAATACCATGAATGGGGAGAACGGGAAATCAATATAGAAGCCCCATCTTTCCTTCTCAAGGATAAATACATACTTCTCTGTTGTGAGGTCATATGTTCTCTTTAATGACCCATACCTGTGGTTCGCTATTCTGTCCGACTTATCGGACTTAGCATACCTTAGTTTTACTACATCCATATAGTAAGTACTGTATGCCATCCGAACAGTCAATGTGTCGCCCGACTTCTTGGACTCAACAATATGCATGAAATGCCTAGCAGACCAGTAGTGGGAATACGTGCCTGTTGAGGGATCCAATACCTTAAGCTCTGCATCCCATGTATAGATAGCTCCTTTTGATAAACCAGAAATATCATCATTGGTGGCCCTCGAACTAAGGAAATAGAATAAAGGCAAAACCAGTACTAGCAGAATCATTACTGTTATTATTTCTCGCCTCATGGCTACCCCCTAGTACTTAACCCTAGGATCCAATAGGGCATACGATATATCGGCTATTATGTTCGCTATTATCGTTGTTAATGCTATGAAATAGAATGTTGCCTCACAGAGTGGATAGTCAAGCTGCAAAATTGCTTGGAATAGTAGGTACCCGACACCAGGTATAACGAATATGGCCTCAGTAATTACCGCTCCCGTCCATACACCAGCTATCGCCAATATTACACCCGTGACTACTGGTAGTATAGCATTCCTGAAGGCATGTTTATATAGCACTGTGGCTTCATCCAGACCCTTAGCCCTAGCCGTCAATATGTAGTCCTCGCCCATTACCTCCATCAGGCTATTCCTCATGAGCAACATCCAACCAGCAAAACCGGCAATAACGAGGGTTATTATGGGCAGTGTGAGCATATACATCGCGTCCAGAAATGATATTAATGCATCTGGTGAACCAGCCTCGAGCGACGTCAGGCCACCAGTGGCAGGCCATACACGCCACTTTACAGTGAACGCTACCTTAAAGAGGACTTGAAGCCAGAAGGTTGGGATAGAGTACAGCATTAATGCTACCGTCATTAGGGTAACATCAAGTTTGCTTCCGGGATGGGCACCAAGTTTTGCTCCAACCAATATGCCAATCATTATCGAGATTAGTGTTGCGGGAAGTATCAGCATTACTGATATTGGTATCCTTGAGACCAATATCTCGGCTATAGGCCTACCCTCATATAGGAACATATCCTCGCCGAGGTTGAACGTGAACATGTTTATTATGTATGCTATTATATGATCTATCCATAAGCCTAATGGTGCATGAAGACCTGGAAGCCTCCACCTCGTTTTGAAATCGAGGAGTATCTTTATGAACCTTCGCGGCTCTACTTGTCCACCAACAAGTTGGGAGAGAACATAATACCATGATGGGTCAACACCAGTTACGAATGATGGGAGACGGAATAGGATCCAGTTGAATATCAATACTATTAGGAGGGTTATCATACCTGTTATTAGTCTCCGGATAGTATACTCTTTAAGTCCCATTACCACCACCAGATTCTAGGTAAAAAAAAGAATATAAAAAAGGAGGCTCAGTCATTATCTAGAAAAAAGGAATAAACTATGTTGTTTGTTTGGATACAAGAAATCTTCGCCTTAGGAACACGAGTGCCGTAATTACACCAACTGCTACCACTATTGCCATTATCTTAACGGGTCTAAGTATGTCGGGTCTAGGATGACTGGTAGGGTCAAGAGGATCAAAACCATATGTATATTCCATATAATCACTAAATCCATCGCCGTCCGAATCATATTTTGTTGGGTCAGTACCAATGGAATATTCCTCTTTATTTGTTAGGCCATCAAAATCAACGTCAGCATCGGAATCATCCAAGGTTGGATTCAGGCCATAATATATCTCCCAACCATCATCCATACCATCATCATCGGTATCGCTATCGAGCGGATCTAAGTGATATATATATACCTCATCATAGTCGGAAAGTCCATCTCCATCGGAGTCGACGTCTAGAGGATTCATGTTATGTTCCACTTCCCACCCATCCTCAAGACCATCGTCATCTGAGTCAGCATCTGAGGGATCAGTTTTATAGGTGTTGATCTCCGATGAATCATCAAGACCATCACCATCAGTATCTGTGCTCAGGGGATCTGTATGATACGTTACTACCTCAGCATAATCGCTAAGGCCATCACCATCAGTATCACTGCTGAGCGGATTAGTACCATGTCGATATTCCTCCGAATTCTTTAATCCATCATTATCTGGATCAGCTGACGCTGTATCACTATTAGTAGCATCAAAACCGTATGAAGCTTCCCAATAATCATCAAGACCATCACCATCAGTATCCGTATCTAGAGGATCCGTATGATACATCTGCACCTCCGCCGAATCATTGAGACCATCACCATCAGTATCCGTATCTAGAGGATCCGTATGATTGCCATACTCATACACATTCTGAAGACCATCACCATCAGTATCCGTATGGGCATCACTTGGATCCGAAGGATTCAAGTCGTATTGTACCTCCCAACCATCAGGCATATTATCTCCATCAGTGTCTGGATTTGTTGCATTGGTATAGTGGATATGTACCTCTGCTGAGTCGTTAAGTCCATCAGAATCCGTATCTATATTATATGGGTCTGTGCCCACTCCTTTTTCCTCCCCATTTGTTAATCCATCACCATCAAAATCAGCATCGGGAAATAGATACACATCTTTGGGATATACTAGTGGTTTGTTATCTATGCTACTGTTGGGGATTACGCAGCCACTATCATAGATCCAGTCTCTGGGTTTACTATCTTTTCCTTTATAGCCCGACCAGTAGTTTCCATACGTCCCATTATCGAACTTATTGGAGGAGTCATCATACACGGAGTTGTCTATAAAGTTGTTAAGGTAGACTACTACGTCCTTTGATATTATCAATCTAAGACCAAACCCATTACCAGCTATATTGTTTCGTTTTATTGTGATATTGGTGGAGTTGAACACTAGTATGCCATCCATTGTGTTGGCTGTTATGTTGTTGTTTACTATTAACACGTTGTTTGCTGAGTTGAGAACTAAACCAATGAAGTTGTTATATATATGGCTATCCTCTATGGTGACATTTTCTGTATCTATGCGGACTCCCCTCTTGCCTTCTTGCTCGATTCCAGCGTAGGATATCTCACTTCCAGAGATATAAAGTTTTGCCCCATGTCTCGCCCAGATGTAATACCTAAACTTTGAGTTATACGCAGTAATCCTCGAATCCCTTATTGTGAGATTCCCACCTGAGTATACCTCAATGCCTAGTATCCTGTTGATGGATGAGTTTATGAATATGGTGCTATTCTCGATTATGAGTTCGCCACCCGCTTCAATAATTATCATCTCGTTTATGACTCGGACCTCGTTCTCTATAATCTCAGTCTTATTTATTGTCCAGGACGCACCACTAATCGCTGTATCTGAACCCGAGGTGTACATACTTTGTCTTTGTTCCGCTAGATTGTACTTGGTACCACATGATACACCATTCCCAACAAGCCCAACAATAATGTAGAGAACCAAAAGCAGTGGGATTAACTTCTTTGTATTCATAGCCATTCCAACATCACCCCCATGTTATTCTAAAGCTTCCTTTTTCCTCCTATGATAAAAGACGTAATACATTAGGAACCCTCCCAACGGAAGCAACAACTCAACTAACAAAAGTAGAACCCACTGAAGATTGTAGAGAATGTACTCATAGAGCCCAACTGACGGGTCTTTAGGATCAAAATTATGTTCGACTTCCCATCCATCGGGGATACCATCACCGTCTGTGTCGGGGTTCCAAGGATCAAGACCAAGTTTATACTCCTCGTAGTTTGAGAGTCCATCAGCGTCAATATCATCATTCTTGTCATTGGGGTCGCTAGGATCTGTGTTGAATTGAGCCTCCCATAGGTCAGGAATATCATCACCATCCGTGTCGTTCTTATATGGGTCAGCCCCCACCCGATACTCCTGTAGGTTGGTCAATCCATCCCCATCCCAGTCCTGACCAACATCCGATGAATTCAGAGGGTTAAGACCATACTTTATCTCCCAACCATCAGGGATCCCATCATTGTCGGTATCTGGGTCGGTAGGATCAGTACCATTCAAATACTCGAATACATTCGCAAGTCCATCATCATCGATGTCTGTATTTCTATCATCCTTATTTAATGGATCAAGCCCATACTCTACCTCCCAGCCATCAGGCATGCCGTCTTGATCTGTATCCGTTTCATTAGGCCAAGTATGGAGATCATACTCCTCAATATTTGTTAGGTTATCGCCATCTACATCGTCTCCTGAATCATCCTCCAACGGGTTTAGATAAAATAAAACTTCCCAACCATCAGGCATTGTGTCCCCATCCGTATCATTGTTGCATGGATCCGTACCCAACATTATTTCCTCCTCATCTCCCAGACCATCGCTATCGGTATCATTCATGAGGGGATTTGTACCAGCATTGTATTCCCCATAGTTAGTTAGTCCATCGTTATCAGGATCCATATCTGAATCAACAACTAGGGGGTTAAAACCATAGAAGACTTCCCAGCCATCAGGAACGCCATCATCATCAGTATCCGGATTTTTGGGGTTGGTTCCATATAGCCCCTCGGAGTATGTGGCTAGTGAATCATAATCCTCATCTACTGTCCCTATGGATGATGTACGCCTATTAGACCCACAGTATGTTGACCAGAAAATCCTCCTACCCTTGTCTCCAACATCGAAAGCATAGATTTTCCCACCAGAAGAGCCAAGCACTACCTCGACGTATGTATCATTATCTACGTCGGCTACTAGTGAGTAAAGTATTTCATCTTCTACTGTGAAATTACCAATAATCTCTCCAGTGGCTCCATCAAGGACAAGTACTGCTGACAAGTTTTCGGAATAATCTGGTACTACCACATCTAATCTACCATCGCCATTTATGTCACCTATTGATGGATAACCCATATTATGTGAAGCGCTATATTCCCAGATATTATGTCCACTACTACTATCCAGTATTAGGATTCCATCAGACATCACCACAAGTATTTCATAATCTCCATCACCATCTAAGTCAGCAGCCGAAAACGATCTCTTCATGCTTTCCCTGAGCTCTATACTCCATATGATTGTTCCTGTGGTTCCATCGAGCACGGAAATATTGCCTTGTAGTCCCATAGTAGTGCCGATAACAACATCAAGAAATCCATCATTATTCGCGTCCAACAGAAGTGGCGGAATGTTTATTTCACCTGAAAAATTCGTCCGCCACAGACTATCACCGTCTTCACTCGAACAGAATACCGAATGTTTATAACCCACTATTACCTCAAACTCTCCATCGTTATTTATGTCCCCGATGGATATTGAGGCAGAGATGCTTTCATTAGTAAAGCTTCTGTTTAGTTGTACTTGGTTAGGACTCTTAAAGATGTAGAGCCGGCCTCCCTCAGATGGAAATATCATTTCTTGGACTCCGTCACCATCAACATCCTCAAGAGATATTGCGTATACCTTGCTATCAAATCTTTTTGACCGAAATAGAAACGAGCTGTTTACTATGTATACCCGCCCTACCGAATCCCCAACTATTATTTCGTCCTTTCCATCCCCATCGACATCACCTACTGATGGTACTGTTTCTATTGTGCTTGATCCGGAGGTTATATTTACTATGGCTATCTCTTCCCCATCGGTGGCATTGAGGACATACAGCATATCGCCGCCCACGGCGAGTATTTCTAGTAATCCATTATTGTCAATATCTGCGACAGCTGGCCACTCTATTCCAGCTGTGGAATTCGTATCGTATTCCCATAACAGACTAATGTTAGAGTCGTCAATATGGATATTCGACGGTCGAGTATATAGGTTTTTTGACGGATATTTTACCATGAGGTGTAATCCATTCTGGTTCACGCTAGGAACGAAACAAACGGATAGTATAATCATCACAAGTATTATGCGCACCGATTTGCGGACTCCCATCACTCCCTCACCAACGGAGTACACATAAGGAGTTAGAAAATTGACCTTATAAATATTCCCTCCCACCTCAATTTGGGATAATTTTGGGAGCCACTACGGTCAATTATCGCGATTTTTCATATGAATGACCATCCTTCATCCACACGAAGTGGAGCAAGAAAATACAGAATTTACGGTGATACATGGTGTTTTCATAGATTAACCCATATATTGTCTATCATTCTATTCTAGTTGATGGATATCCCAGCGGATTTCTTTAAATACTTCCAGCCCATATTTTTCTTTTACATATTTGGCTATCCCCTTTACCATGGTGGTGGCCCCTCTTTTTTTGGCCATTTGTTCCTCTATTGTTCCCTCGGATATTATCTCATATATCCACGCTACCTTGTTTTTCTGTGGTCTTAGCACCCTACCAATTCGTTGTATGAATTCTCTCCTCTGTTTTGACCCCCCAGTTATTATCGCGACACTTGCTTCTCCTATGTCTACGCCTTCTTCAGCCTTTCTGATAATTACGAGAGCCCTTATTAGTCCCGCCCTAAATCTCTTTACGATTCTCTCCTCTTCACTCCTTGTAGACTCAGCTGTTAGTGCTACTGCTGGCACTACATCGTTTACCACCTTGGCTATCCTCTTCGCAAACCTGATGCTCGAGGTGAATATGAACATTTTTTCTGACTTGTGTTTTTCGACAATTTTCTTGACGACCTCCAGTTTATTGGGGTTTTCTTGGGCTATTGCTATTAGCTTGTTTATTAGCTGTCTTTTCTTGATCTCGTTCCTCTCTCTATCAGCCTCACCTATTATCTGGTAGTAGACAAGCATCCTGTCTGGGGGTAGTGGGACGTAGATCCTCCTATATATCATTGGTGCCAATAATCCGGCCTTGACAAGTTCTGGATATGAGATCGAATATACTATCCCTCCCGCCAGTTTGAATAACAGTGTTTCATTCTTGTCTCTTCTTTTTGGTGTTGCTGAGAGGGCAATCCTGTAAGGCGCGAACATATTCATTGCTATCCTTCTAAATGTCCGAGCAGGTATATGGTGACATTCGTCATATATTACTAACCAGAATCTCCTGCATATTTTCTCGATGTGCTTTATTCCTGATTGATATGTGGCGACAGTTATGTCCCTGATGTCTACTTCGCCTCCACCAAGAGTCCCGATGGCCGATTTGGGGTACCCAGTAAACATTGCTATTTTTTCTCGCCACTGTTCGAGGAGCCATAGGTTTGGGACAAATATTATTGTTGGAAGCTTAAGTTTCACCATACCAGCTATTCCTATGATTGTTTTTCCTCCCCCCGTTGGTATGACGATTGTTCCGCAGAACCCATTTTCCACCCACCTCATCAGTGCTGTTAGTTGGTGGGGATATAATTCATATTTTTCCTTAAGCTTATCCAGTTTCCTATCTGGGAGTCCATAATCAATTTCTACTTCGATTCCATGTCTCTCCAGTATTCTCTTTGCAAATACTGCTGCGAACGCTGGTAGGTAGATACTTATGCCGTCAACCCGCTCATAGATCTTATATGCCTCTATTGTTTTTTCTGATAATACCCCCTCAGGGGTTTCATAGTAATATTTTATCCTGCCAAGTTCTTTTAGTTCCTCAATAATACTCGTCGGTGTGTTCCTAGGCAACCATACATGCGTCCTATTATGCCTTGTTACTCTTATTGTTGCCTTCTTTTTTACTAGCTTACTGTATAGTTCGATGATGATATCACGGAGAGAGTCAGGAAAGACATCTACCTTGCCTGAATCAACCGTGCTGATTATACCTCGAATACTCATGATGAGATATGGTACCTCAAATTTTCCGATATCTGGTATTTCTATCTCCGATATCTCAACACGGATTGGCAGAATTTCTCTATCAACTTTTCTCACGATATCGTATGGATCTTCCCCAACAATACATACGTAGACCCTATTGTTTTCCTCGTCTATCCTTATTCTTGGTACTACGTTCATTATTGTTTCTACGATATCAAGTATTCTATATGCGTACTCTTGGTCAATATGCATCAGCTTCTCATTGATAAACCTGACGAACCCCTGGACATTCGAGATAACCCTCCATGTAAGTATCCACTCCTTCGTTTGGGGGTTCCATCTCGCTACTTTCTTTATCTCATTCGCCAGGGCCTTTATTGTTTCCCATGGAAGCTCCCTTGATTCTATTACCAGATTCCCCACACGTATTTTTTGTACTATGCCCATAAGGGCTCACAGCTACATAGTGACCTCATAGCGGAATGCCGAGTATTTCTTTATGAAAGCTAGCTTTATTCTTTTTTCGAGATCTTCATCTATTAGGGTACTTATCTTCCTCCTAGCATCGGCATCACTGATTGATGCTTTCTCCAGTGCATCCTTCCTTATTAATATCCGTAGTACGGATATATCTAGGGCTTGTGTACCTGTGACCGTCCATGCATCGGCCTCACGTACTGAGACTATTCTCTCCTTCTCGGAATCAACTAGTGGAAACATAGAATATGGGAGATATGGGTTAAGGGGAAAGAACTTTATTGGTGGGGAATCTATAATTATTTCGTCCTCACCTATGCCTATCTCCTCTGAGATAATTACCTTAAGTTCTTTCATCACGTCCTCAAAGTCAATTCTCATTGTCCTTATCTCCTCAATATTGGGCTGTCCTATTGTTATTTCGTGCGAAAATACTTCCTTGAGGAATGGTTTCCGGTATAGGACCCTCCTAGCCAACTCGCGTGTCTCCTCATCGCCATGTTCGAGAGCAACATATAGGATGTATCCATCATCGAGTTTCTCCAGCTCACTAATGGCCTCTTCCTCCCCAGCCACCATCTTTTCGAATATTGATACAAAATCTATTATTTTCTTCTCATGGATTTTCGCTAACAATTCACGAATAGTATAGTCCATTAATCGTGAGAATTTATGGAAATAGACATTATTGAACAACCAAATGCGGGAATATAGGAATGCCCTAAGTGCTCCTACGGCTTTTTTCATGAGACCTATATGCGGACTCGGATCGGGCTTCCCATTGATCGTCTTCTTCAGTATTATGGAGAACATAAATATCCTATCTACATCTATTCTACCATATTCTACCGTCCCAGTAAAGTATGCGTCTCTCATACAGAAATCAATTATGTCTGCTGGATAAACAAACTCTTTAACGACATGCCTTACGACACTGTATATTTCCCGATGTGGTCTCCCAGCCCCCTCCCTTGTAGCCATAATATAGTCTACGCATTCCAATACTTTCTCAGCATCTACCCCAAACCTCGCATATTCGTCCTCAATAATGCTCCTAATGGAGTCCCTAATGAAGTTTTTATAGATCACAAACCCGGTGTCCTCATGGGATCTAATCCCGAGCTTTGTGATCTCCCTCGTTTTCGATATTATTGCTTCATCGAAGGCGTGGGAGTATGGCATATGTCCAATATCATGGAGTAAACCCCCCAGCCTTACAGCTATTAGTACCGATAATAATAATCCTGGATCATCAATACCTAACTCCTCGTAGGAGGGTATGTAGTATTTTACTTCATCGGGGGGGATCCTAGGAGCAGATTGGCCCGAGTATGCGTGTGATGTTCTCAGTAGTGAGAGAGCAAATTTTCCTGCTAGGTGCATGACTCCTACTGAGTGGATGAATCTGTTGTGGGTTGCCCCCGGATATACGCTATATGCCACTTGTAGCTGATGTATTCTTCGGAGTCTTTGAAAAATACTACTATCGATTATTGTCTCCTCAAGTTTTGAGAACGGGATGTATATGTGTATTGGGTCACGTATATACTTGTGGACCTGCCGGGATAGTAATCCACAATCTAGAAGCTCAACTATCTCTGTATCCCTACTCATATCTCCTCACCCCACCAGAATTTGCTCTTCGGTGGACTCTGGCTGTAGTTTTGAGTATACCAAGTTCTCGAGATATTCCCTAGACATTAACGCTCCCTCCTTGTCTGATACCTCAAAGATTAATGGTGCCTTTATATTTAGTTTCAATAATAGGTCAACAAAGGCCTCCCAATCTATTATTCCTTCTCCACATGCCAGCATGTCCTTGGAGATTGTGGGGTTTACGTCCCTCACGTGGAACGATATGATCTTATTGCTGAATTTGCCTATTATCTCATCCATTTTCATTAGTGGGAACCCAACTGCCTGGGCCGTATCTATGGTTACGTATAGGTAATCATCATCGTTTAGGTCGTTCAGTATTCTCTCTAAGAGAGCTGGATGCCCTAGGTCAAAACAGCCACTCCTTAGTTCCATTCCGATTTTTATGCCGAGGTTTCTTGCTATTCCGAGGAGCTCCTCCATTGATTTTTTAAGCTTCTTATATGCTTTCCTCCATAGTGCTTTGGCTGGATAGAACTTGAAGCCTAGATGTATGGTGATCCATTCGGCATCTATGGTCTTCGCGAAATGTAGGGAGTTTACAAGTTCTTCTATCGCGAACCTCCGCATTCTCTCACTTAGGCTTGCTAGGTCGATGGAGTAGAATGGTGCGTGTATAGATATGCTTATCTTGTG
>CAZVPA010000044.1:0-16515 GCA_964628995.1 uncultured Nitrososphaerota archaeon
CTAAAAAGGATGGGGGTAATTCCTAGAAGAATTCTCCTGTGGGAATACCTAATAATGCTTGCTCCGACACTAACTATTATCGGATGTATGTTTATTCTTTCCCCTCAATGGGAGGTTGCGAGGGATCTTATCGTAATACTGTTCTCATGTGCGTGTGTTTTGCCTATTTATGTTGCCATGTTTAGATATGTGGGGATTTCGAGGGACTCCCTCAAGGATCCCCTGTTGGAGGGGTTCTTTTTCGAAATAGTTGGTCCAATCATAGCTATATTTGGGGCAGGACTTGCGGTCACGTATGGAACGAACAATGTACTAGTTATGTTCTATGCCTGTTTTTTTCCATTCCAGTGGCATTCTTTGTCTTCTTACCGTTCGACCTTAAGAAGGAGGTAATGATTGATGATGCTTGGCTCAGGTTTCTGGCTAGGAAGCATGTCGAGAAGGGCGAAGCAGACATGCATGATATAATGGAGTTCCTAGGTATAGAAAAACTATCATTAGAGGAAATCCATGAACTCGTAGTGTATTTCTCAATACCATATAGGGGGCCGCACCATATATCAATGAGGGTGGATGTAGAGATAGAACTCGTCAAGGAAAGGGAGACAAGAGTACTGAGAAAAGGTGACATATTGAATCTAAGGGCTATCCCAGAGTATGATGAGCTCAGAATACGTAGATTCATAGTTAAGCTCCCCCAAACACTCACAGGGATTGCGGAGAGAAGGGCCCTGGAGATAATCCGTGGGAATCATCCAGAAGCATTGTCCATGTAGGTGTCTATGTGGTGTGGTACCAGATCATTGGGCCCATTGGGTTCCTCATTGCTTGGCTAATAATTCTCTATTTCTTCTTTGTCCATATGCCCTCTAGGTGGGAGAGAGCCATCCAGATCGTTGCTGAGGAGTTTGCCAGGGCAATGTTGGAGGGTAGGTACTCTGGAGGGGAGAGCCCAATAGCTAGGTGAAAACTTGGGGTGATGGCATCTGGATAAATACTAGGACTATAGCTTTAGACCGTAAATGAA
Organism: uncultured Nitrososphaerota archaeon; assembly: GCA_964628995.1. GTDB lineage: Archaea > Asgardarchaeota > Njordarchaeia > Njordarchaeales > Panguiarchaeaceae > Panguiarchaeum. The sequence continues at coordinate 1,028 of CAZVPA010000044.1, forward strand.
ATAAGCGGATTATGGATCTATTAAGCTGATGGAGCATCTGGAATGAATAACGAAGAGGATAAAGGTCTCTATGAAGGATCAGGATCTTATTTTTAAAGCACCATCGTGAGGATAATACACCATACCCGAGGCCAAACACAGTAACCTGTTGATGCCTAGGATCCACAAAAATATATGGAATTTCTCACATTTTTGATTAGCGTTGTGTTTAAGTTTTCCAGGTATGCTTTTTGGGTATGGGGTGTCGCCATGGGCTCTGGTCGGCGTGGGGAGGTAATATGTTGTGATCCTGAAAGCTATGGTAGGATATTTATCTATGATGCCCTAGATATATCTATTGAATCCACCAGAGAACTCATTATACTCGCTGTGGTGTTAGTCTTGGCAATATTCTCCTTAGCGGGACTTATTGGTTTTCTATTCTTCCTATTGGTGATTGGGGGAGTATTCTTCCTCAATCTGAAGCGGTCTCCCCGTATGAAGGAAAAAGAGGGCTCAGGAATCATCTATGATGAGGACACCACAATTCTGGGGGATATTACGTGTAGGGAGATAACACTCCTCCTGAAAACACTGGATAACCTATCGATGGCCCCAGACATAGCGATCAGGATACTATCTGACGGGTCCAGGAGAAGTATGATACAGGGGTGTATAGAAAAGATAGGGCGTGTGGATGTGGATCTTTACTATGAGATCCGCGATATCCTTGATGATGTCTTATCCTCTATGGACATGGAGGCACTAGAGAGGAAATATATGCGGGCTGAGGCATTTAGGAGATGGATCAGCACCACCTATAGGTTTCTGGTCTATATACTCTGTGTTGTCCTGCTTGGGGTATCATTATGGAACATACTTATTGAACCGACAGAAACATCAATACTGATAATCCGAATCTCCCTATATGCCGGCTTCTTCGTAGTGTTTCATATTGTATGCTCTCCCATAATATACTACCTCATGACCCGCGGCCTCCAGAGGTATGTGGATATGAGGACTATCAGATCAAGAAACTTCAGGAGGAAAATCATAGGGACAACAGAAAGACTTATCATCCTAATAGCCACCCAGGCAGAAAGACTGTATGCCCTAGACCTAAAAAGACCATACCGCCTAGGGAGATACATACGGAGGCCCAAACCTAGGAGCCATCCAGAATTCACCATATTATGGGATTCTAAGAGAATTGGTTGACAAAGCCAGATATCGTGGTGCCCATGTCCCATCCATTAGGATCCAACTCTTATTTTCTGAGCAATAATAATGTAAGAAACACATTTCTGACAGATTCATAGTCAAAATCCTTCTTTACTTCCAGTAGGGGTAATTCTATCCTAGAAATTTGTGATATTTTATTCAGATACAGCATTATTAGGTGCTTATTTTTGGTGATATCAACATCCCCACTATACACACCAACACATAAAAATGGTGTTATGCCTAGTATGTCCCAGAACATCCTCACTAGCCTAGGTAATTTCTCATATGCCTGATGCTCCTCCAAATCGAAGATTATTATTGTCCCATCCATGTTTCCCAAGTATGTTCTGGCCACCGTTTTCAAATCACCTGTCAGTATGATATTATCAATGGTACTATGTATTACCCACCAAACCGATATCCTTGAATCATCAATAATGAATTCGTCAGCTTTATAGTATATTCGCGCCCAGGAGGACTCCCTTTGGGGCCCGGAGCCAGAGTATGTTTCGCATAGGGACTCTTTATATTCATTTGGTTCCCCCAGAACAACAACCCTGAAGGTTAGTACCTTCCCCAAATCTGCTCACCCTTCCAGAACAATTGGTACGCCACTAACTAGATATATCAAAAGTCAGCAATATATAAGGCGATACCCTACGCCTCTCTTCATTGATTATCCCTGAAGGCACGAATTGTATCAACAAAAGTCGCAGGAACAAACACCAAGGAACCGAGAATGGGAGGTCGAGTATTGGATAAAATACGGATGGTCACAAACCCATCATAGGGATTTATAAAATGCGATGATATCCTTCCTGGTTCTTTCTAACTCGCCCAGACATCTCTCCATAAGATCTCTGATACAGCCTCTTAGTTTTTTTATTGATTCTGTATCCCCATAGATTTCTACTCTGCCTCCACATACTCGGGGTCTATAGGAATCACAGAGTTTCCTCACATCTATTCTTTTCCTACACAACTTATTGGTGTTCTCTGCGAGTATCCTCAGGGAGTAGACTATCGCTTCGCATAGCGCCTTTCTCCCACGCTCCGTTGATCTGAGCCTAGCGCACCCCTCTACATATCTGGCTACTAGATCCTCCCTATAGCTATTTAGGATACAATATAGCAATACTATTACTCCCCTTCTTGCTTCCTCTTCAACCTCACGCATTAGTGATTTTCCAGCACGTGAGATGAGTTCCTCTCCCTTCTCCTCCCTTACGAGTATCTCGACCTTTTCCTTAAACATCGCTACTATGGTATCAATCCGCAGCCTCTTGGCAACCCTCTTTACTGGGGTATCCTGTATGTCCCAACATACAAGCATTGTCGCAAACACAGCATTTCTTATTTTCTCTTTTTCATCAACATTGAGCATATCGAGACTCATCGCTCTGGTCGGGTCATGAAAAATATATAGGTCTCCCTCCATATCCCTGACCAACATATATGAGTCTGGAGGCGATATCCCTCTATACAAGACATGTAGTGCGGATAAGGTATCCATCTGTCCTTTCGACCCTTTATCTATTATGGAGGCCACAACAAAATCTATGTAGGAGTCTCTAGGAAAAATACTCCTACTTATAATCTCGAGCAACATGGTCACCCCAAAGATTATCACTCCATATAGATTTTAGATAAATCATATTAAAGTTTTGAGACCAGAAACAGGCTAGAATAACATATCAATTTCTTTCTTCTTTCTCTCTACATCCTTACGAAGTCTCTCCTTCTCTTTGTCCCAATGCCAACTAAGTTTTTCCCACTGGTGAATATATTTTGGCCTGAAAGGCTTCCTAGTTGCCAGTACAGCCCCTGTACTCCATGTTGGATCGCTCTTTGGCTTCCAGAAAGTATGTGTTGATGGTGTTGCTAGGTTTTCTGTATCTATGAGTCTGGTTTTTCCATGTTTGTCCTCTAGTGTGTACATACCGGTCATAACATCACTCCACTTTAACGTATCATAGACATCGCTCCACATTCTCTCCTCCCAGTCATAGAGGCGCTTTAGGTCCCTCTTTAGTTTCTCTCTCCACCTCCTAATGAATTCTGATTCTCCCCTCTTGGTGGTGCTTACTGTTTTTCTCTGTTGGGGTTCATCTTTCCTCATAGGGGGAGGAGATATTGATGGAATTGATGCTGCTTTCATCCGTGCATATTCCATCTGGAGCCCTGTATCCTCACTTAACCATGCGGGCCCAGTGATAAATGATGCAAATACCCCATATACTATTGGTAGGAAGTCTCTTTCTATTCTGGCTGGGTATATTGTGAGTTTCTCCAGCACCATTAAGAACTCTCTCTTGGCCACGAGGTCATAGTATCTCTGTATTGTCCAGTGGCCTAGTGCCCTCCAATACTGGTTCCCGCTTGTTGTATATGCGTAGTATGATTGGGCCCCCATATCCTCCTTCACCACAATATACTTATCTTGGTTAAGTATGAGGTAATAGGCTTCCGACAACTTCTGGTTCGCGTATTCCTTCAGGAAGCCTGGGGTACTGTAGGGATAGTAATGTGCTTTTATTCTGATGTAGACTCTATTCGTATATGCCACAAACCCATACCTATCGATTTCAGCCAGCCTATAGTTGTTAGGCACACTACACTCCCATTTTCTCTCCCCAAGTATCTGGTCATCATAGAAGTAGTGGGCTGACCCGTGCAATAAACCAAAGCTATCCTTCCCGATGTTCAGTCCTGTAATAATACTCACAATCAATCCAGCTATTTCTTTCTCCTTTTTGCTTCCGATATATGCCTTATTATAGAATATCGATGTAATTATGTGGATTGTTCTGCCATGACTCTGAGAGGGTAGCGTCATGCTAAGGCCATACCATATATACTCATTCTCGCCATCAGATATCTCAACATTAAAACTATTTTTCTCCTCAGAGAAGGATATGATCCTTATTGACTTTGCCTCTCTCGCAAAGATTGTGTAGAATGCTATCCCCCCAATAACATTAAGCATGGATTCCATAGGCTTACTCTCCATCAGTTGGAGGTAATAACCAGCATCCAGATCTCTACTCCTAAGACCCACAAAGCGTGGGCCACACATTGCTACATCCCAATCGCCTGGAAGATCTATAGAGAAACCATAGTCAGGGTCAGCATACCTCAAAGCCTACACCACTATAGCGAGTAGGTGTTTGAATTATAATAGAAAAATTGTCTTTATTATTAATAAATACTGGGAGATCCAAATTGGGTATAGTGTCGCGGGAGGATATAGACTATGGTATAGTCTTGGTATACCCCAAGGACTGGAAATACATGAATCCATCAGACACGATGTTAAGGTATGCCATCAAGGGGGGCCAAGCTATTGTTGCATCCATCCTTCCCCTAGATCTTGTCGAGAAGGGGCTTCGAGCAATCTCCTCATATGTGATTAAACATGTCTTCAGTGTCAAGCCTACCGCTGCTAAAGTAGTCCTCAATTATGAGGAAGAGGGTATCCCTAGGAGAACATTCGAGGTTGTTGTAGAGACTGATAGTGGGGAATACCTGGTCAGAGGCATTATCGAGCTTGTTTCGGGGAAGCGTGGGAATACACAGTACTATGAATACTTCCTGAAATGTATAGCCTCTAGGAAGGAGCATGATATTACACAACTACTACCATTGTTAGATAGAGTCTCCAAGAAAAACTCTGGAATACCAATAGGTACAAAACTACATATATTCCAATGGTTAGGGCCCACACCTATGGGGGATGTTGAGGAGCTCGGTTTTTTCTGTGCTCCCGCACCAACGATAGTTGGGCCTACCAATGATGGAGTTATTGGTTTGCTGGATTCTCTGACATTCCAGATAAGAGTTCTTCGTTTCCCTTGCGATCTCATTGATGAATCATTCGCGAAAGGGGAACTGGATAGAAAGATTACGGAACTAAAACTATCTGTTGAGGAGGTAGAATCAGATTTTGCTGATGAAAGACACATAGTATGTAGGGCTATATCCCCCTCGATGATTGTTGAGATACATGTCACATGGGGCCATCCCGTGGTGGATAACGATACTGTTGTAAGGGTCTTCACGTTTACATATAGCCCATCAGCAGAGTATGGGGCGAGACGCATCATAAACACAATATTGGCAACGTGGAGAGAGACATCAAGCCTCTTCGGGAAGCTCTTCCCATACATACCCACACATGCACCCAGTATTCCCAGTACTAGTACTATAGGGCCCGTAACAAACCAAGAGAAGATCCAGCAAACAACAGTCATTAGTATCGATAAGAGAAAGGATGAGGCAGAGAGAAAAAGGAGAATGGAGATCGAGGAATGCAAGAGGAGGATAAGATTCCTAAAGATGAAGATTGATGACGTCAAACAGAAGATAAGGCTACTGGACTATGACTATAGAACCAAACTGGAGGTATTAGGCTCGATAAAGAGTGGTGAACTCATAACCGGCATGTATACATTCAAGAACCCAGCTGGAAAAACAAGGTTCATCCATTCAAAGACGCGGTCACCAATAGTTGGGGACAGATTCTGGGAACATAAGGACAGGATCTACCTCCCCGATAACAAGGCATTCTACTCAACATCAAAATTCCTAGCACCATACCCACGCCACGAATTCAGGGAACTCAAATGGAAGGTTGAAGAGGATAGGAAAAAAGTGGAGGAGGAATACAGGAGAAAGAGAAAGCAACTTGAAGAAGAACTCAGAAAACTCGAGGAGGAGCTCAGAAAGTACCAAGCAATCTGCGGGTAGTCCCCACATCCCTGTCTACTGGAGGGGGAGGAGAAATGAATCCCGAGGATATGGAATATTATTTCTCTGGTTTTCCGAGGACACTATTCGAGGTATTCACGATTTTCTATGGGGTCGTCATAGTTAATATATATGATTGTGTCTGCCCACGGTTCATTGGTTATCATTTCTTTCTGTTGTTTGTTTATGTATTACCATTTATCCCACTATTACTCACAAGAAGGCTAAGCCTATGGAATATCATCTGGCTCGGAATCATGATCTCCCTTCTCAACGACCTGTTCTTCTTTTTCATCGCCAGAGCCCTTGGGGTTCGGGATTTCTCCATCATCTGGTACTATGGGAACTGGCTCATCCCCCGCAGTACATATATCGGTAGATGGGATTTTCTCCTATTCAAGCTGGATGTATATTCGTGGACAATGGCACTTAGTATTTATGCCAGACTGATATTTCTCTGGTTCACTAGGGACTGGCGGCCAGTGAGACAGTCTCCCTAGGGGTATACATCGTGAACATACACATTAGAATGACATACAGAGCATATCGTGTTGGTTTAGACAATAATACTTCTGATTCGGGGCTGGAATAGGTTCGTGTCTATGCCATTATTGATGACTGAAACATTATCACATCTAGTTTTTCCCTTACCCATCTTGGATAATATTTAGAGTACTTCAGGATTCTATCACTATCCATACTGCCCCAGCGGATCGTGTATGTTCTGATATTCCTACCAAAGTATATCATGTCCAGTATTGCTTTTTCGGGGTGCGCTATGAGATAGTAAAATCTATTGTCAATATCTGAATATTCATGAGTAAAGCCGAACATAAGCCTGCTGGGTATTCTATAATACCTGATAGTTGAACCAAAAATTTCCAACTCATAGTTTTTAAGTCTATGCGGAGTCACAACCTGTATCATATTGATGACTTGATCCAGTACCCCTCGGAGGAATAATGCGTATTCTAGGGAGATATATGAAGGCATATACAGCCATGTCACTATAACCCGAATATCTTTAGTGGTCGTGTAGGCACCCCTAAATATCCTCCTAATAACCCCCCTCCTACACATATAGTACAATATCGCATTGAGATTTTTATCCACCCCCCAAATATCTCCTCAAGTCTCGAACTCTTGCGACTGGTCTCCTATCCATATATTCAAGAATTCTCGATATTAGCATTCTCTCACACTCGATATAAGCGAATATACCTCCTCAAGCCTGGGTACTGATACCCTAAGCAATAATGCCTCAATCCCCCTTACCCAATCCCTCTTCATTACCAACCTAAGGGCATTTAGGATCTGTGTCTTGAGAGGGAGGCATTTTCCTCTCAGTATGTGCCCCAATAGGAAATATATGTCAAATAAGTCCCTCATGCTCCGCCGCCTTACGAATGCCTCGGCTTTTTCTCGGAGTATGAATTCCGGTCTAGCCACAAGAGCCTCAAAGGCAGGGATACCATATGCGGATCTATAAATAATCCTGCTATGAGGCGGGAGTTCCCTAACGAGCCCAACATCAATACCTATTGTCACTCCTCCGACGCCCTTCCGACCAATCTGGATCCTATATAGGACTACTTTTTCCTTCAATATCCTACGCTCCTTAACGACTGTTGCCCTATGACCCAAATGACCAATAACACGCAATATCTCCCCAATATCTAGCTGTTCAACCGTATCAAAATCTAGGTCAAGACTAAACCTCGGGGAGCCATAGAACTTATATAGGGCTGTTCCCCCCTTCAGGACAATATTCCTAGAATGCATACCATAGACGACCCAGAGGAATATATCCTGATAATAATCAATTAGGGCCCCAGCAAGCTCCATTATCCCTTTCAGTCTAGCGATCCTCAGTATCTCATCCCTGAAGATAGCACTCATTTTAAATCAACATACACCATAGTAAAATATCTATATTATTATAGTGTAACCTTAAATAAAAATATGTCCTAAAAAACATTGTCATACAACGATCCATACAATGGAGAAGCATTTACTATGCGGATTATTGGGAGAACTATTATTCCCATAATACTCTCTAATGTATATGGTAGCCGTGAGAATTATTGCTATTGACCACCAAAACATCATGAATAGGTTTTCCATCGGAATCAGCAATGTGGAGAGAACCGCTGTAGGACTCTGGAATGCGTGATAGATGTTTGGATAATCAGGCCTATGGATCGGGTTTCTGCTTTCTTTGGTTGATGTTTAGGGGCTCCTGCGTATTACGTACGCGAGTGGTGGTATATATTGTGGATAAGATTAGTTTGAATGATAGACTGGTGTCTGTTGTTGTGGAGGAGAAATCCGGCTTCATGATACTTGACGACATAGTGTCTTTTGCTGAGAAGTTTAATATATGGTCTAGAAGAATACTCTTCGTGTACATGGTGGCATATCTTGTCGGCATGGTATTCTCAGTAAGATTGTTGGGTGTGACCCTATATTCCATCTTTGCACTCTCGTTCACGATTCTTATATCTACTGTCTTCTTCTACATGACCATAAAGTACAATTTGAGGCCTGATCCCGGATTTGGGAAGGAGTATGTTGCTATATGTCCTGACTATTTTGTAGATAGGATCATTATGCTGATAATGTCCCTGTCCTTTATCGTATTTTGTGGTGTAATACCAATACTTGTAGCCATGTCTAGTATTCTCCAGAGCGTTCTCGTTGGTGCATGTGTATGTATTGCTATCATTATTGCTGGTCTTGCCGTGTATGTTGTCCTCAAAAGAAAAATCATGTTTATTGCCGAGCTCAGGATTGTTGATAATATTACATGTGGTGAAATATGTAGACTATTCAGGCTTGTTCATCCACTCACGATGTTTCCCTCAATATTGTTTACTAGGGCTCTCTACGAATTTGTCATCAATGTAGGGGAGATAGACCATATGCTTGCCAAACTCTCAGGCTATGATGAAAAACTTGCTAGGGCACATAAGCACCTATGTGAAACCATGAGAATGGATATATTGAAGAGCAGACTTGATGAGAATAAAGTGAGGGAGATGTTTGAGGGGACACGGGCAAAGAAGATTATGGCATATACAATGTTAGTACTCTTCTTTGCTGGGCTTGCCGGTCTCTTCTACTACCTACTATTCGTTGGTGTTGGGCATGAAACAGAAAGAATTATCCCCACAATACTCTCGGCAATATCACTAGTCATCATAATACTTGCGTTCCGATCGATAGAGAAGACAAAGGAGCGCTTAGAGGAATACCTCAAATCCCTCGGGATACATATGGATGAAAAAACAAGAATCGAAATATTTGACATACTGATAGACATAATGGATGGAATACTAAGAATACTGACAGAAAGGCTTGGTATCGAGGTAATGGTTGCGGGCACAAGGCCAAGGCATGTAGAATTCTATAGAAGACTCAGCAGAGAACTAAAAATACGGTATGCGACCCAGCAGGCATACCAAATACAATAAACTAGAGCAACAATAATGGTGAGTTGGATACACATGATTTCTACAAGCATGGTCGAGATGACCATACTACGCTGATGCTTGGTCGCTTTGAGTCCCTACAATATATCACATGGCATACTGAACTACCATTGAATAATCTATAAAAAATATTTGAGCATTATTTCTTTCTTTTAAATGTTATTATATTATTATATGGTGATAATGGGGTGATTTACACACAAAAAAGAAAATACACGACAATCTCTGTTCTTGTTCATGTGAAGAAGCAACTTGATCTATTGAGGGGAGATATGGACTGGAGTGAGTTCCTGATAAAGCTTGTCGAAGAGAATAGAAGACTAAAAAGAATAATAGCGGCCAGAAGTATCCAGGAAAGATTTAATGAGAGCATCGAGAAATCTGTGCGGGAATCCATGGATAGAATGCGTGGTCTAAGCTTGGTGGAGACCAAATGATGAGTGTCGCTATTGATACCGATATTCTTATCTACCTATCGAAACAGAAGAAGCTAAGCGAATTTGTGAAGAGGTTTGATGCTCACATAACAGTAATTACTGAGTATGAATACTTGAGGGGGAAATTAGAGCAGGAATAGACCCCAATACTTCCAAAAACTCCCTCGAAAGAGCCATTCAGAGTACTGAGTTTTGATAATAAGAGCATCAAGCTGGCTGGAGCCATATGGGCAAAGCTAGCAAAGGATGGTAAATTACTTAGTGAGAGAGACCTAATCATCGGAGCGATATATATTGCGAATGATATTCCACTCTGGACCGGCAATAAGAGGCATTTCATGAGACTCAAAAAGTACGAACTAAGGCTCATTGATATTGACACAGACACTTGGAAAGTAAAGAGTGTATAGATCTTATGGTATGACACGATTGATCCCTTATTCGCTTTTCATATCTGGTGGTAATAACATGGCAATATCGCTATTGGGACAAAAATATCAGCTTGCTAGTTACTGGAGCGACGAGGGGGTCTCTCGTCCTATATACCTGCTACACAACACCAGACACATTACAGAGTGCCCTGTGTTTTAGAGATAGAATAAACGGTATACCTCTAACAGTTACACTTGAAGAGATTAACAGGATAAGAAAGAAGCTCTATGAGCTCAGGGGATCGAGTACGGGGTAAGGAGACATATGATGGATGGGTGGATGAGGCTCCTCGATGAGTTCATAGTCTTTGTAAGAATGATACTCATGATGTCTATCGCAATATCATTTATCATACTCCTCAGCATAAACACCATGGATATACTGGAGAGAAAATATGAACTGGCAATACTGAAGGCAGTAGGATACACAAGAAGGGAGATCATGGGGGCACTCCTCCTAGAATCCCTACTGGTAGCAACCCCTAGCATAGGCCTAGGCATAATTCTTGGCCATGTAGTATCAGAAATACTCCTAAGAATATTCACAACAGCAACAACAGAGGAGTTCATATTGTTGAGCACGACAATATACTCATGGAAAGCCATAGGTATCGCACTCACATTCATACCGACCATAATCCTAGCAAAACTGCTCTCAATACGGTATGTCCTAAGGCTCAATATTGCTGAAGTATTAAAGGAGGAACCATCATGAAAGATATCCCGATCACACATATAACTTTTTTATCCACAACCCCCAAGTGAAGCTCTACCGTCGGGAATAATAAGGGAATTTCTATTCTTTATGTGCCAACATGCGCGAGGTGTCTCATCTGGGGGCAATACCACGTATTCTCCTCGGTACGTCCCCATTCCTAGGAGCTGGACAGTTTGGAGGGAGGGCATACAGGTATTTCAGGAAGTTTTATGGTAACCCTCAGGAGATAATCAAAATTCTTGATGTTTGCTGGGAGCTTGGTGTTAGGGGTATACAGCTACTTCCTGAGGAGTATATCGTAGAGGCGATAGAAACATGGATGGAGACCACAGGAAACAGGATTATTGTTATACCATCAGTCCTCCATGTGGAGGATCTCCATAGACTATCGGACCTAGAGGTCGTGGCTGTGCTCCTACATGCCTCTAGGGTTGACTCCAGAAATAGGAGAATTCTGGAGGATTTCTCTAGATCCATTAGGGATATGGGATTCTTGGCTGGGATAGCAACACATATACCATACAGGACAATAAGCTGGGTCCATAGAGAGGGGATAAAAGTTGACATCGTAATGCTACCAATAAACAAAATACGCTATATGATGGATGGCCCATTAGATGAGATAGGTTCTCTCCTCAGGGAGATTGGTTGTGGTGTTATTGCCAAGAAGATCTTGGCGGCTGGTAGGATACCAGTACATGAAGCCATAGAGTTTGTTTCAAAACTGGATTTTGTTGATGCGGTAGCGATAGGTGTTGCATCAATTGATGAGGCAAAAGAGACATTCAGCATAGCTAGGAGGCTCCTTGGTGGGAGATGAGGTATATGATGTGTGGGTCATATGGCTCTACCAAGGGCGATAATTATTCGAGTAGTATTGGTACTAGCATTGCTGCTTGTTGGTTTCCCAACCATAGAATATATCCTCCAGATAGAGGCGGGGATCACAGAAAGGTGGCGCATAGGCACATATCATCTCAACATAGAGAGGGTAGGGCTCCTAGTATTGGGTTTTATTCTGCTTGCCACACCATACATATACCTAAACAGTATAGCTCGCATATCAAGGGTAAGGCGTCTCCCGCCTGGATATTATTCCTGCACCATTATGACAATGATATATCCCCTACTGGTGTACTATTATTTTGGGTTCTCATTAATGATTCTTCTCTTGTCCCTAATCTTCACATTTGTGGGGGTATGCGTCATACACTACTGTAGAGAGATAACGCTAGAAACAATATTTCCCTTTGCATTATCCATCGCTATTCCATATGGCGACATGACAATGGAAGGACCGATTAGTCTGGTGATAATAACATTATTCTGTGTTGCTGTATATATCTTCTGGTACTTCATCATTGTATCAATAGACGGTATATTTGAATACCTCCACTAGATGAGAGATATCGGGAGTAGATCTATTGTATGGTCCCTATCTGTGTAGTGTAGAATTATATTGGATACCTATCCATCCGACCTATTGTTCCTCAGTATGTTCATAGATTCTCTTCGCTACATATAGAAGCATTCTGTAGGCTAGCTCGGCTTTTCTCTTATCCTTCAATTTTTCCTGGAAGAACGACAATATTCTTTCCTCGGCTCTCTTTTTCTTCTCCATGTATTCCTTCCTCTTCTTTTTGTCCTCGATCTCCAGCTCAACTATGAGTGGGCGCAGATCCACACTACTACACAGGAAGTCAATGAGTGTGACTAGTTTTGTGATATCGAGATAGACATAACCCTTGGTGTTACTCTTCTTTGCGGCCTCTCGTAGGTACTTTGAAAAAATATCGAGTATTGACCATCTGAGCCTAGAGTCCTCGAGGAAGATAAGCCTCCACCCAGAATACTTCTCCCAGTCTCGGTAGTACTCTTCATCAGTAAGTACAATTGTCCTTGGTATCCTTATTTTCTTAAGGCTACCTCTATAGGGCCCAATAGCATTATAGAATTCCCTGAGTACATCATTCAGAGCCATCTTTTCGCCCTCATTCCTAGCAACTATACAGAGGTCGGTCATCTCACTAATTAAAGATACGAGAACAAGAGCTAGTTCTCGATCCCTAAGAGTACTCACCATACCCTGCATAGTGACACCTTAGGGTAATAATTCAGTAATTTCCTTCTTTAGACTCAGGAAATCCCTGATCATCAGTCCGAGTGGTATATCCCTCTCAAATACTGCTGCTAGGACAATCTCGTACTTTAATCTGGACAACATTATATAGTATAGATCAGCCTCAATAATGGTCTCCTTGAATTCGCCAAGCTCAAGCACTCTTGTTGCCTTGTCAGAGTGCTCGGTAATTGTGGCTAGGAAAGCAAGTGTATTAGTATCAGTAATATTAATGTCCCTATATAGTGAATGAAGAACAATATTTGCCTCTCTAGATGCCAGTACGATCGCCTTAACATACTCATTTAATGCGAAATATCTCTCAAATATCTCTGCGCTTTGAACACCTTCAACAAATCTAGAAAGATGTTCAGGTAGTGATGGTCTAAACTGGACATACTGCTGAATTGGAACCAGTTGTACCTCTGGGCTTTCAACCTCTAAGGGAGTAGGAATCACCTCCAAGGCCTCAATACCAGGAATCTCCACTGGTGGAGCCTCGATGGCGGGAGGAGCCTCCACGATGTGTGGTGGTGCCTCAACCACTTTCTTAGTGACCCTCTTTGCCTCTATCCTCTTTATTTCTTCCTTTGGGAGGCCAGTACCTACGACTCTTAAGTATCCGTCTTTCCGCAATTTCTCAAGAATATCAAAGACATCCATTGCTGACATTGCTACCTTTTTTCTTCGAAGCTTTTGTGCAATAGTATTAACATCGTACTTACCAATGAATTCAACAATTAGTTCCGCCAATCTACGCTGTTTTGTTGCCTTTATAAATAATCTTAATAGATCCTTCTTTCCCAGATCTGGAGACGGCTCATATATCCTATAAAACCTCTGCCTAAACTTCTTGAGTTCCTTATGGCCATCTCCACTCATTGTCATCATGTATATACAGAATAAAATCTGAATAAAAAATATGAACAAAATAATACAGATAGAATAACCTATTACTATACTGTTTCCTATAACTATCGCCTCAGGGACATATTTCCTTACTTTTTGGTTTTAATAAATTTATTTTAAATATAATGGCTAATCAATCCATAATTGGTAACAGCCACATAAGGCGATCTAGGCCACATCTTTTGACTTGTCAGGACTATCATCGAAGAAAAATATGTTCTTTACCTCTCAATATCTAAGAATTTAAGGAACATAGCTATGTAAAATATAAAAAATATCTGCCATCGAAGACTCGTCTAGCCTTTGGGTATACTCAAAAAATGAATGTGTAGCCGCTAGTAGTAACAACAGATGTTATGTTCTCCTATATTGCGTCTTGGTGTGTGGTCCCCTATACAGCAGATCCAGCATCATGGAGAAACTCGACATCCTATTTCCTACTCTACTCATCTGTTTTCTGATGATTGTCAGTATGTGTGCTACAAGCATTACGAATAGGCACCGTAGGATTTCATGGTCGATAATGTCAGCGGGATCCACAACCCTGTAGTCTAGTGGTACCCCATACTTCCTCGCCATTATCTCTAGATCCGTCTTAGCAAGCCATCTCCTCCAGTAATCCTTAGTATTCTTAGCTATGTCCAGTACCATCACTGGCCATATACCAACATTATCCCAGAAATCACGCACAAATTCCTTTATTTTTCTAGGATCGCTTACCTCATCAACAATAAGTATTAATCCCCGCATGAGGCGGAACAAATCTCTCCATGTTCTCTGTCTGTCCATGGTACCGACCCAGAGGTTATAGACCACAATTATCCTCCCAAACACCCTTGTATCATATAGTACCTTATAGTTGACGAGGTGGGTCTCACCCATATGGAGGTGACTATAGCATCTGCTGGTTATTCTCTTAAGTAGGGAGGGATCGGTACCGACAAGAACGGTGGCTATCCTCAACAATACTTTTCCCTGTATCCCATCGCGTAGGGGATCTATTTTCTCCCCGCCACGAGGATTCATGCGATTCTCACTAAGGATACCGATAATTCTCTCAAATTGTGCTATGTCTAGACCACTACCACCTATCACTGTATATGCTTCTCTGGCTGCCTCCCTATTCCTACTCAAGAGAAGCCTCAACATAATATTCCTCACAGTTGCCGTGTCTTTGTTCCCAAATATTAGTTTTGTGGCCCTAGCTATCGCCAAATCCACATTGTCATCAAGTCCAACAAAATTCCTGAAGAGGGAGACGATGTGTTTCGCCTCGCTCCTCTCGAAGATATATCCAAGACCAATTATTGCTTGGGCCTTAAGCCTCATATCCCCCCTCAGCAGGCTATACATGAACATATATCTAAGATAGGGATTCCTATAGTACTTGTAGTGTTTTGACCTACAAAGAGTACTGATCGCTCTTATTAGGGC